>CAYLPO010000019.1:0-12647 GCA_964385575.1 uncultured Lachnospiraceae bacterium
AATGTTTGATATCGAAAAAATGCATGCCTATGCACAGGAACTGTAGGAAATGATGGACATGACCCTGAATATTCAGGCGTACAAGTTCGTCGAGGATGAGTCCATCGTCCCGGCGGACGCTTATAAGCCCCGCGAGCGCGGCGAGCACATGGCGCTCTGCCAGGCCATTGCCCTGACGAAGCGCGAGAGAAAGACCGTCTACATGGTGAAGGAAGACCACTGGTGCTGGAACCCGCTGATCGGCCTGGGCCACGTCGCGTGCGAGCCCGGCATGGAGTCGTTCGAGATCGTGGCGGGTGCTCTGGGCATCGCAGACATGGACGCGGCGAGAGCGTTCTTCGCGAAGTTCCCGAAGCTGCCGGTGGATAAGTACAAGGGCCTGCTGATCGCGCCGATGCAGGACGCGCAGTTTGAGCCGGATATGATCCTGATCAACTGCGACAATAACTTCCAGCTCCGCTTCATGATCTGGGGCATCAAGAGCCAGACCGGCACGATGCTGGAGACATCTTTCGACTCGATCGACTCCTGCATTCACTCCATCGTGGAAGCGTATCTGAACCAGGAGTACCGCATCACGATCCCGGATCCGGGTGATCAGGAGCGCGCGCTGTCGGATAAGAACGAGATCATCCTGTCCGTGCCGCCGGCAAAGCTCGAGGAACTGATGACCGGCTGCCGCATGATCGACGGCCGCGGCGTGGGCTATAAGGGCATGAAGCTGATCCAGAAGTACAACTTCGCACGCCCGCCGTTCTATAACGAGCTTTATCGGATCTGGGGCCTGGATGAAGGCGAGATCTGGGAGCACTGATCGGATACGGACCATCATAAGGAACCTCCGCGCGGGCATCCCGCGCGGAGCGTTGTTTGGAGAGGTATAACCTATGAAGATAGTAGTGATTGGCGGCGTGGCCGCCGGAGCGGGCGCTGCCGCAAAGGCACGGCGCACGGATGAAAATGCCGAGATCATCATTCTCGAGCAGGGCGAGTATGTCTCGTTCGCGAACTGCGGCCTGCCCTACTATGTGGGCGGGACCATTGCGGAACGCGACAGCCTGCTGCTGGTGACGCCGGAGCTGTTTAAGAACCGTTACAATATCGATGTTCGCCTGTTCCATAAGGTGACGGGTATCGACCCGGAGAAGAAGGTCGTACGCGGCGAGAATCCCGCGGGCGTATTTGAGGAGTCGTATGACAAGCTCGTGCTGGCCATGGGCGGCGAACCCATCCGTCCCCCGATGCCGGGCAGCGACCTTCCGGGTGTGTACAATGTCTTCACGGTCCCGGACGTGGATAAGATCATGGCCGCGCTGGGCGAGGGCGCGAAGAAGGCCGTCGTGGTCGGCGGCGGTTTCATCGGCGTGGAGACTGCGGATGAGCTGGCAGAGCGCGGCATTGACACGACGCTCGTGGAGCTGATGCCGCAGCTGCTGTCGAACTTCGATAAGGAGTTCTCCCCGCCCATCGAGCGCCATCTGGGCACGCGCGGCGTGAAACTGGCGCTGGGCAAGTCCGTGACCGAAGTCCGCGGCGAGGACCGGGTACAGCAGGCGGTGCTGTCCGACGGCACCGTTCTGGATACCGACATGGTCATTCTGGCGGTCGGCGTGCGGCCCAGAGTCCAGCTGGCAGTGGATGCCGGTGTGGCGCTGGGTGAGCGCGGCGGCATCGCGGTGGATGACCACATGCGCACAAACATCCCCGACATCTATGCGGCGGGCGACATCGTGGAGTCCACACACCTCGTGTCCGGGCAGAAGGTCCGCATTCCGCTGGCGGGCAGCGCAAACAAGCAGGGCCGCATCGCGGGCGCGAACGCGGCGGGCGCAGACATGGCCTTCCGCGGCGTGTTGGGTACCGCCATCATCAAGGCAGGCGAGCTGTGCTGCGCACGGACCGGCCTGTCCGAGAAGGAAGCAGTGGCGCTGGGTCTGGACTATGACGTGGCGTTCATCCCCTCGTCGAGCAATGCCAGCTATTACCCCACGGCCTCGACCCTCATCCTGAAGCTGGTCTTCGAGAAGGGCACCGGAAAGATCCTGGGCTGCCAGGGCATCGGCTGGAAGGGCGTGGACAAACGCGTCGACGTCATTGCCACCGCAATCATGGGCGGCCTGACGGTCTTTGATCTGGAGCATCTGGATCTGTGCTATGCGCCGCCGTTCGGCTCCGCGAAGGACCCGGCCATCCTGATGGGCATGGTCGCTTCGAACTCGCTGCGCGGGATCGAGAAGCTGATCACGCCGGAGAAGGCGGTCGAGCAGGCTGCCGCGGATCCGGATACGGTCATTCTGGATGTCCGCACGGTCGAAGAATATGAGGACGGTCATTTCGACGGCGCCGTCAATATCCCGGTCGACGAGCTGCGCGCACGCATGGGTGAGCTGGACAAGTCGAAGAAGTACCTGGTCTCCTGCTGGGTCGGCGGCCGCGCCTGGAACGCCTGCAACATCCTGGCACAGAACGGTTTTGATGTGACGAACGTCACAGGCGGCTTCTGCGCTCACTGGATGTGGGTAGACGAAGGCTGAGAAAAGTTTACAGTTTCTTTAGGTTGTATTCCGATATTGGCTATTTCAAAAAAAGTTGCTTTGCGATAGAATATACAGGCGTGTAAAAACGCCTGTATTACTATTTTCATGACCATTTGGAGGAATCATGGTTTTTTCTAATGATATCGGAATCGACCTGGGTACCGCGAGTGTCCTGGTCTATATAAAGGGAAGAGGCGTCGTGCTGAAGGAGCCGTCCGTGGTGGCCTTCGACCGCGACACGAACCAGATCCGCGCCATCGGTGAGGAGGCGCGCCTGATGATCGGGCGTACTCCCGGGAACATCGTGGCTGTCCGCCCGCTGCGCCAGGGCGTTATCTCGGATTACCAGGTGACCGAGCGCATGCTGAAGTTCTTCATCGAGAAGGCCATGGGCGGAAAGAGCTTCCGGAAGCCGCGCATCGCGGTCTGCATCCCCAGCGGCGCGACGGAAGTGGAGAAGAAGGCGGTCGAGGACGCGACCTATCAGGCCGGCGCGCGTGAAGTGGCCATCATCGAGGAGCCCGTTGCGGCGGCCATCGGCGCAGGCATCGACATTTATAAGCCCTTCGGAAACATGATCGTCGATATCGGCGGCGGCACCTCGGATATCGCGGTGCTCTCGCTGGGCGGCACCGTCACGAGTGCGTCCGTGAAGATCGCGGGCGATGACTTTGACGAGGCCATCGTGCGCTACATGCGGAAGAAGCATAACCTGCTGATCGGCGAGCGTACGGCAGAGAACATCAAGATCGAGATCGGCTGCGCGTATAAGCGCCCGGAGACCCTGACCATGGACGTGAAGGGCCGGAATCTGGTTACGGGTCTGCCGAAGACCATCCAGGTGACCAGCGAGGAGACGCTGGAGGCGCTGCGCGAGCCCGCTATGACCATCATTGACGAGATCCGGAACGTGCTGGAGCGCACTCCGCCGGAACTCGCGGCCGACGTGTTCGACCGCGGCATCGTGATGACCGGCGGCGGCAGCTTGCTCGGCGGTCTGGATCAGCTGATTCAGGAGCGCACCGGCATTAATACCATGATCGCGGATGATCCCATGACCGCCGTGGCCATCGGTACCGGCCGTTTCATCGAGTTCCAGAATCAGCGGCGGTAAACCGGAGCCGCCCCGGTAACTGAACGTATCGCGCTCCCGTCATGTTTGTGATGGGAGCGTGTTTTTTCTGAACATTGCCCGCGAAGGACAGGAGTTGGATTTGGAGACCTGGTCAGGCTATGTGGAAAGGATCGTGTTCCGCTCGGAAGAGAGCGGATTTTCGGTCATCGAGATCAGTACAGACGGCGAGGAGCGCATGCTCACCGGCCGTCTTTCCGACGTGGAGGCCGGAGAGTTCATCGAGGCGGAGGGCCAGGTCGTCGTGCACCGCGTGTACGGGGAACAGATGAATGTGTCCTCCTATACGCACCGCATTCCGGATGATCCGCTGCTGGTCGCGAAGTATCTCGGCAGCGGCATGATCAAAGGCATCGGCGAGGCCCTCGCAATGCGCATCGTGAAGCGGTTCGGTGAAGATACCATCCGCGTGATCGAGGAGGAGCCCGAGAAGCTGGCCGAGGTCAAGGGCATCTCGATGCGGTCCGCGCTGATGATCGGTTCGCAGGTCGCGGAGAAGAAGGACCAGCGCGATGCCATGATGTTCCTGCAGCAGTACGGGATCAGCCCGAAGCTGGCCACGAAGATCTACAACACGTACGGCGACGGCATCTACACGACCATCAAAGAAAACCCCTACAGGCTGGCGGATGATATCACCGGCGTGGGCTTTAAGACTGCAGATGAGATCGCCGGCAAGGTCGGGATCCGCGCAGACAGCGAATTTCGCATCCGCTCCGGGATCATCTACACACTGACGGTCGCGGAGGGGAACGGACACACCTGCCTGCCCATGAAGGCGCTGGTCGAGGAGACCGCGCGGATGCTGCAGGTTCTGCCAGATATGGTCGAGGAGCAGCTGGAGGATCTGGTCTATGACCGCCGCGTGGTCGTGCGTGTGAAGGACGCTGAAGAGACCGCGGAAGTGCAGCGTTACGTTTATCGCGTGGAGCTGCACCGGCATGAGACCGAGACCGCGCGGAAGCTGCTGGAGCTGGACCGGCATTATGAGGTGGACGAGGACGCCTATGCCGCGAAGATCGCCGCCAGCGAGCGGGCGCGCGGCGTGCAGCTGGATGACCAGCAGCGGGAGGCGGTGCTCTCCGTGGTGAAGAACGGCGTGAGTATCCTGACCGGCGGCCCCGGAACCGGAAAGACCACGACGATCATGATCCTGCTGGATCTGTTTGAGGCACAGGGTCTGGAGATCCTGCTCGCGGCGCCGACCGGCCGCGCGGCGAAACGAATGGCGGAGGCCACCGGCCGCGATGCCTCGACCGTACACCGCATGCTGGAGCTGTCCGGTGTACCGGGCGAGGAGAACCGCGAGCGCATGTATTTCGCGCGGAACGAAGAACGCCCGCTGGAGGCGGACGTGATCATCGTAGATGAGGCGTCGATGATCGACATTTTCCTGATCTATGCCCTGATGAAGGCGGTGCCCTACGGCGCCAGACTCGTGTTTGTGGGCGATGTGGACCAGCTGCCGTCGGTCGGCCCGGGCAATGTCCTGCGCGACCTGATCGACTCCGGCTGCTTCGCGGTGAGCCGGCTGTCGCGGATCTTCCGCCAGTCGGAAGGATCGGACATCGTCGTGAACGCGCACAGGATCAACCGGGGAGAGCCCGTTGATCTGCACGCGCAGAGCCGTGACTTTCTGTTTATCGGACGCGCGGAGGCGGACCGCATCATCAGCGCCTGCATCACTCTGGTGAAGGAAAAGCTGCCGCGTTACGTGAATGCGGACCCGTATGATATCCAGGTCATGACGCCCATGCGGGGTGGAAACCTGGGCGTGGAACGCCTGAACAAGATCTTTCAGCAGTATCTGAATCCCCCGGCGGAAGGAAAAGCGGAGGCTGCCTTCGGCGCGCGCACACTGCGTGTGGGAGACAAGGTCATGCAGATCAAGAACGATTACCAGGCCGAGTGGGAGGTTCGGAATCGCTACGGGATCGCGGTGGACTGCGGGACGGGTGTGTTTAACGGGGATATGGGCATTGTCCGGGATATCAACCACTTCACCGAAGAGCTGGAAGTCGAGTTCGACGAAGGCCGTGTGGTGGTCTACCCGTTTAAGAATGTGGAGAACCTGGAGCACGCCTTTGCCATCACCATCCATAAGTCCCAGGGCAGCGAATATCCGGCGGTCGTGCTGCCGCTGCTGTCCGGGCCGGCCATGCTGATGACGCGGAATCTGCTGTACACCGCGGTGACGCGGGCCAAGTCCTGCGTGTGCATCGTGGGCAGCGAGCGGATGTTTGCGAGCATGATCGAAAATGTTTCGGAGATCCGGCGCTTTACCGGACTGAAGGACTTCCTGCGGCTGTATGCTGAAAACTGAGCGGCTTGGAGCCCCCTGCCGACACAGCAGAGAGGGCTGTGAATGCAGCTGCATAGACAAAAAAGATTTACAAAAAACATAAACAAGATTACAATGGCGGTACGATGAAACACGTACCGCCGAAACATTTTGGGACTGCATTGAAAGTCATATCGGCCGCCGCAGCCCTGCTCTATCCGCCGCGCTGCATCCTCTGCGATGAACTTCTGGCCCCCGAAGAACGTGCAGAGGGCATCTGCGCACACTGTCTGCCTCGAATTCCCTTTGTGGGTACGCCGTTTTGCCTGCGGTGCGGGAAGGCGCTTTCGCATGCGGACGCAGCGCTGTGCCGTGACTGTGAAACGCGCGGATCGGAAGAGCGGGAGCACCTGTTCGATGCAGGGCGTTCGCTGCTGATCTACACCGAAGAGGTCTCCGGTATGATCTCCCGCTTCAAGTTTGAGAACCGCCGCGATATCGGCCGCCGCCTGGGGGCTATGATGGCCTGCGGGCTTCGGACGGAGATCGCCGCGATGAAAGCGAATGTGCTTGTGCCGGTGCCGCTGCATCCGAAAAAGCTGGCGGAGCGCGGCTTCGATCAGACGGCGCTTTTGGCGCAGGCTCTGGCGCAAGCGTGGAATGCCGATCGGCTGACGGTTCTGCCGCTTCTGGCGCGAAACCGTGAGACGAGGCCCATGAAAGAATTGAACAGTGAGGAGCGCATGCGGAATATTGCAGCAGCGCTGTCATTGGCGCCCGGCATAACCGGAGTGCCGGAGCGTGTGATCCTGGTCGATGACATTTACACCACCGGGAGCACGCTGGACGCCTGCGCAGGTGTTCTGAAGCGCGCAGGCGTGCGGACGGTGTATTTTGTGACGGCGGCGACCGGCATGGATTGACGGAGGGAAGACGTATACCGTGCTGTGTTTCGCACGTTTTCCGCACATCTTGTTAATTCTTTCCATATATATGAGTGAAAATATCGCGCCGAGCCGAGGCCTGGTGTAAAATACTCACGCTTATCGCATGGCCGGCTCTGAGGATTCGGCTGCGCTGCCGGCACGGTAACGCCGGCGGAAAGGACATGGACATGGCAGGGAATGACAGAGACGATATGATCCGAAGAAGGCACGCGGCCGCAAATGCGGACCGGCGTTACAGGTATACAGGAAACGATGAGGATTATAGCTTCGACATGGATGAGGTCGAGCGAATCGAGCGCCGAGGACGTGAGGGCCTGAGCCGCAGACGGGAGGATCTGGGCAATGATGCCGGCCGCCTGATCGGGCGCGGAGATGTGCGCGGAAATGCCGGTCCGGGATCTCCGCGGATGCCGGAACGTCAGGCACAGACCCGGGGAGATATCCCCGCCCGCAGACGCCGCAGTGAGGTTCTGGGCGCGGCTCCGGAGGAGCGCAGAACACCGCAGCGTCCCGCGCAGGCACAGCGCCCCGTACAGAGCCGGCAGCGTCCCGCGCAGGGGCAGCAGCCCTTGCAGAGCCGGCAGCGTCCCTCTCAGGGACAGCGCTCCGTACAGAGCCGACAGCGTCCCGTGCAGGGGCAGCAATCCGCTCAGAACCGACAGCCCGCTGCTCAGCAGCAGAGGCCCGTGCAGCAGCAGAGGTCGGTGCAGCAGAGACCCTCGTCGGAGTACCGCCGCGCGCAGGATTACGGAAGTGACGCGGGCCGCCTGGCATCCAGGAGACCTTCCCAGCCTTCACGCCGGCAGCAGGAAGTATCGTACGATCCCATCGACCGTGACGAGATCGCTCGTATGATGGCGGAAGATGAGCGCAGTTTCGCAGCGAAGCGCCGGAGGGCAGCGGCTGCTGCGCAGAGCCGCCGCGCCCGGTCCGAACGGGAATATTATGCGGAAGAACGAAACCGCCGGCCCGCTTCAAACGATCGCTATGACGACCGCGGCTACTACGACGGACAGGAGTATTATGAGGAACCCGATTACTATGCCGGCCGCGGCGGATATGATGCCGACCATGATTATTTAGACGAGGACGACTACGGTTCAAGCTATACCGGGCGGACGGCTCCGCGCAGAGCTTCCCGCGCATCGCAGGGAGACTACGGACGCGACGGCGGCTATGGGCGCGGCGGAGATCACGGCCGCGGAGGCCGAGGGGGCCGAGGAAACAACGGCCGTGATGACGGCGGCAGAGGCGGCCGCGGAGGACGTTCCGGGCGCCCGAAAAAGAAGCACCGCGCTTTAAAAGTCGTTCTGGCAATCGTGATCATTCTGGCAGTTCTGGTCATCGGAGGCATGCTGATGCTGAAACGATGGTACAGCCGCGGTTATCAGGGCGAGGCGAACGTGATCTACAACGACATTGACCCGAACTACGACGTCTGGGATGACTACCTGAGCATCCTGGTTCTGGGCACGGACGGGACCGAGGGAGATGTCAACGGCGGAGACGTGGACATCCTGGTGAATATTAATAAAGAAACCGGCGAGATCCGCATGCTGTCGTTCTACAGAGATCTTTATCTGGCAGATGAGACCGGCTACACGGATAAGCTTACGAATATCTTCCGCCACGGGGATTCGATCTCGGCGATCAATGCCCTGAACGTGAACTATGATACCCGCATAAACGAGTATGTGACCATGGGCTGGGACAATGTTTCGGAAGCCATCGATCTGCTCGGAGGCGTCGAGGTGAACGTTCCGGTCGAGATGATCATCGACCTGAACGGCTACATCGCGAATACCGCGCAGGCGTGCGGGGTGGAGCCGGAGTATGTCACGGAGCCCGGTCTGCAGAACCTGACCGGTATCCAGGCGGTCTCTTATTGCCGCATCCGCTATACGGACGTTCCGGGATACTCTTCGGGTGATTTCGGGCGGTCGGAACGTCAGCGTGAGGTGCTCTCCGCGCTGTTCCAGAAGGCGAAGAGCGGATCACCGCTGCGCATGATCAATGTGGCGCGCACCATTTGGCCGAAGATTCAGACGAGTCTCTCGCTGAACGAAACCATTGCCCTGATCCCCATCCTGCGGACCATGAATCTGGCGGACACCGCCGGTTTCCCGCGCAGCGACGAGGAAGTCGATCACCGCGGCGTGGGCCGGGCGTTCGGCGCCAGTGTGGTGTATTCCACGGATACCCTGTCCGACGTGAGCTGGATCTATGAGTATCTGTTCGATCTGCCGGGCTATGAGCCGTCCGCTCAGGCGCGCGAGTATGCAGCGGTGGTCGCGAGCGAAGTGGAGTAAGTACGGCTGATCTGCCGCGTTCATGAGACGAAAAAGAAGGCTGCCGGATCCCAGCGGATCCGGAGGCCTTTTTTTTGCGGATGAAGCAGGAAAATAACTTGACAGAGCGAGCGGGCAGGGTAAAATAGGTAGCATGCTACATTTAGGAAAGGCGTCCCGAAATGCCGGGCCTGCAGGAGCGCAGAACGGGACGGTATTGGAAGATGAGAGAGATAAACGTCGGATACCTGATCAAGATCATCAGCGACAAGCTGCGCATGCGCGCGGACGCGGACATGGTGGAGCATAACCTGACCTTGTCCCAGTGCCGGGTGCACGCGTATCTGAACTGCCACGGCGGCGAGGCGACCCAGAAGGAGATCGAAGTGTATATGGAGGTCTCGCACCCGACCGTGGTCGGGATCATTTCCCGCATGGAGAAGGCAGGACACGTCGTGACCTGCACGGACGAGAATGACAAGCGGAATAAAATCGTCCGCCTGACCGAGGAGTCGCGCGCCATGGGGTATGAGATCGCAGAGACCATTCAGACCCGCGAACAGGCCATGCTGGAAGGACTTTCTGAGACAGAGGTCTCCGAATTGCGCCGGATGCTG
This sequence comes from uncultured Lachnospiraceae bacterium, assembly GCA_964385575.1. GTDB lineage: Bacteria > Bacillota > Clostridia > Lachnospirales > Lachnospiraceae > RGIG5636. The sequence goes on from CAYLPO010000019.1 coordinate 9,803, forward strand.
GAGGTCGTGTATCAGAACCTGGACAACATGAACTGAAACCCGAGGAGGAACGGATTTGTTAAAGACACTTTTATCTAATCTGGGGAAGTATAAGAGGTCGACGATCCTCTCGCCGATCATGACTCTTTGCGAAGTCGTGATCGACGTGCTGCTTCCCATGGTGATCGCGAAGCTGATCGACAGCGGCGTGTCAGTCGGAAACATGCATAACGTGCTCGTGTACGGCGGCCTCATGCTGGTCATGGCGTTCGTCGCGCTGTTCTTCGGCGTGATGGGTGCGCGGCTGGCCGCGGACGCCTCGACGGGCCTGGCCGCGAACCTGCGCAGGACCATGTACGAGAAGATCCAGACGTTCGCGTTCGCGAACATCGACCGGTTCAGCACCGCGGGTCTGGTGACCCGCCTGACGACCGACGTCACGAATGTCCAGAACGCGTTTATGATGGTCCTTCGCATCATGTCGCGCGCGCCGTTTATGCTGATCGGCTCGCTGGTCGCATGCTTCATTCTGAACGCGAAGTTGTCGCTGATCTTCGTGGTCGCGATCATCATCCTGTTCTCAATGATCATGCTGATCATCCGGAAGGCACTGCCTGTTTTCCGGACGGTGTTCGACCGCTACGACGACCTGAACACGAGCGTGCAGGAGAACGTGACCGCGATCCGCGTCGTGAAATCCTTCGTGCGGGAAGAGTACGAGAACCAGCGCTTTGAGTACGCGGCTTCCTATCTGCGGAACCTGTCGATCAAGGCCGAGAAGATCGTGATCATGAACATGCCTGTCATGATGACCGCGATCTACTTCTGCATGATCTCGCTGTCGTGGTTCGGCGCACGCCTGATCGTGGCGGACCAGTTCACGACAGGTCAGCTCACGTCGATGTTCAGCTATGTCATGCAGATCCTGATGAACCTGATGATGATGTCCATGATCTTTGTCATGGTCTCGATGTCGATGGCGAGCGCGAACCGCATTGCTCAGGTCCTGGACGAGGAACCGGAGATCAAGGACCCGGAAGATCCGCTGTTCGAGATTCCGGACGGTTCGATCGATTTCGATCATGTGAATTTTGCCTATACCTCGAAGAATGAAGACTTCGCGAAGACCGAAGGCGAATACGTTCTGCGGGATATCGACCTGCACATTCGCTCCGGCGAAGTGATCGGCGTGATCGGCGGCACGGGCAGCGGAAAGTCCAGCTTCGTGAACCTGATCAGTCGTCTCTATGATGTCAATGAAGGCTCCGTGAAGGTCGGCGGGCATGACGTCCGCGAGTATGACCTGGAGGCGCTTCGCAACGACGTCTCGGTGGTGCTGCAGAAGAACGTCCTGTTCTCAGGCACGATCCTGGACAACCTTCGCTGGGGCAATGAGAACGCGACCGAGGAAGAGTGCCGCGAGGCCTGCGAGATCGCCTGTGCGGACGAATTCATCCAGCAGTTCCCTGAGAAGTACAACACCTGGATCGAACAGGGCGGATCCAATGTCTCGGGCGGCCAGCGGCAGCGTCTCTGCATTGCCCGCGCACTCATGAAGAGCCCGAAGATCCTGATCCTTGACGACTCGACCTCCGCGGTCGATACCGCGACCGACGCAAAGCTCCGCGCCGCGCTGACGGAGCGGGTGCCCGGGATGACGACGATCATCATCGCCCAGCGCGTGGCGTCGGTGATGAACGCTGACAGGATCATTGTTATGGATAACGGAAAAGTGGATGCCTTCGACACACACGAAGAGCTCCTGAAAACGAACGAGATCTACCGTGACATCTACGAGACGCAGACGAACGGTGCGGATTTCGACGAGCCGGGCTGAAAGGAGGAAGACGACCATGGCAGATAACAGAACACATCAGGGTCCGCCTCCCAGAAGAGCCGGAGTCAGTTTTAAAGAAGTCAGTCAGATCGGGCCTATCCTGAAGAGGGTCCTGGGATACACGCTCGCGAAGAATAAAGCGAAGGCCGTCGTAGTCCTGATCTGCATCCTGTTCTCGGCGTTCGTGCACATCCGCAACTCCATGTTCCTGCGGACGCTGATCGACGATTACATCCTGCCGCTCACCCATCAGGCGCAGCCGGACTTCGGCCCGCTGGCCTGGCGGCTGGTGCGCCTGGCGATCCTGTTCGCCTGCGGCATCGCAGCGACCTATACTTACCAGCGCATCATGATGTACATCACGCAGGATACGATGCTGAGCCTGCGGAAAGACGTGTTCTCGAAGATGGAGTCGCTGCCGATCGGGTATTTCGACACCCACGCGCACGGTGACATCATGTCGGTCTACACGAACGATATCGACACGCTGCGCCAGATGGTAAACCAGACCATTCCGCAGCTGCTGAACTCGTCGGTCACGATCATCCTCGCGTTCATCAGCATGCTGATCCTGAACATTCCGCTGACGATCCTGACGTTGGTGATGGTCTTCATCATGATCATGATGGCCGGAAAGCTCGGCGGACTGTCTTCGAAGTACTTCACGAAGCAGCAGATGGCGCTGGGTAAGGTGAACGGCTATATCGAGGAGATGATGGGCGGCCAGAAGGTCGTCAAGGTCTTCTGCCACGAGGAGAAGGCGGTCGAGGAGTTCTCGGCGATCAATGAAGACCTGCGTGCCAGCGCCAGCCGCGCGAATAAGCTGGCGAGCATGCTGATGCCTCTGAACGCGAACGTGGCTTATATCTCCTACGTTCTCTGCGCGGTGCTGGGTTCCGTGGTCGCGATCAGCGGCTTCACGAGCCTGACGCTCGGCAGCCTGGTCAGCTTCCTGACCCTGAACCGGAACTTCACGATGCCCGTGACGCAGATCAGTATGCAGCTGTCGGCGGTCGTCATGGCGCAGGC
>CAYLPO010000020.1:0-12607 GCA_964385575.1 uncultured Lachnospiraceae bacterium
CGGTGCCGGAGGAGGAACCGGAAGAGACGGTGGAGGATGCCCGGCTGCCGGTATGAGAAGATCTGGGAGGCTGAGGACGGCGCGCGCCGGACAGCCGGGGAAGGAGGCGGACGATGAGACCTTTGCAGTTGAAGATGTCCGCGTTCGGACCTTATGCCGGCGAGATGCCGGTCGATTTTGAGAAGCTGGGGCGGAGCGGGCTTTACCTGATCACGGGTGACACCGGCGCGGGAAAGACCACGATCTTCGACGCCATCTGCTTTGCCCTGTTCGGCGAGCCCAGCGGGGACGCGCGCGATGCCGGCATGCTGCGCTCAAAGTATGCGGACCCGAAGACCCCGACCGAGGTCGAGCTGACCTTCGAGTACGCGGGGAAGGTCTACCGCGTGAAGCGAAATCCCACGTATGAGCGCGCGAAAGTCCACGGGGAAGGTACGACGTCTGAGAACGCGAACGCCGAGCTCACGTACCCGGACGGGCGCGTGGTGACGAAGCTCCGCGAGGTCAATGCCGCGGTGATCGACATTCTGGGCATCGACCGGGCGCAGTTCCGCCAGATCGCCATGATCGCACAGGGGGATTTCCGGAAGCTGCTGGACGCGTCGACGGATGACCGGAAGGCCATCTTCCGGAAGATCTTCGGGACCGAGCGGTTCTCTGTGCTGCAGGATCGTCTGCGCACGGAGTCCGGAGCCCTGGGACGGGAATATGAGCAGATGACGGCAGGGATCCGGCAGTACATGGGCGGCATCGTCTGTGATGAGGAGGATCCGCTGGCGGGGCGCACTGCGAAGGCGCGGGAAGGGGCGCTTCCTGCGGAGGAGGTCTGTGCGCTTCTGGAACAGCTGATCGCGGGCGAGGAAGCGGCGGCGGAGCGGGATGATGCGGCACTTTCTGCCGTCGAAACTGAGCTGAATGAGATCACAAAGCGGCTCGCGACGGCGGCGGCGCAGAGAAAGTCTGAAGAGTCGCTGGCCCGGGCGCAGGCTTCACTGGAGGCCGAGCGGCCGCGGCTGGCTGAGCGGCAGCAGAAGCTTGCGGAGCTGGACGCCCGAAAGCCGGAGGCAGAGGCCGCGGCGCAGGAGGTACAGCGCATCCGCGCGGAGCTGCCGGAGTATCAGGAGCTCTCGAAGAAGCGCGATGACGCGGAAAAGCTTGCGGGACAGATCTCGGACGGGAAGACGCAGCTGACGGCGCAGGAGGCGGCGGCAGCGGCGGCAAATGGCGAGATCGAACAGCTGCGCGCCGAGCGAAAGACACTGGAACGAGCGGGGGCAGAGCTGGCGGCCGCGGAAGCGGATGAAAAGGCTGCGCTGGCGGGAAAGAAGGCGCTGGAAAATCTGGGCTCCGATCTGGATACCCTGAAAGACCTGGAGACAGCGCTGGCAGATGCGCAGGAAGATTATCGGAATAAGCGGGAGGCCGCATCGGAAGCCCGCACGGAATACGAGCGTATGAACCGCGCCTATCTGGATGAGCAGGCGGGCGTGCTGGCGGAGACGCTGGCCGCGGGCGAGCCCTGCCCGGTCTGCGGTTCGACGGAGCATCCGCACCCGGCACACCGGTCCGAAGCCGCGCCCACGAAAGCGCAGCTGGACCAGGCGAAAAAGGCGGCGGAGGATGCCGGAACGAAAGAGGCGTCCGCGTCGGTTGCCGCGGGCAATGCCGGCACCCGGCTGGAGGAGAAGAAAAAAACGGTCGCGAAGGCGGCTGCGGAGATCCTGGGGGCAGACTCAGAAAAAGCCGCAGAGGCAGGGGACCGCTCTGCGATCGAGACCGCTCTGACCGCTCAGAAGCAGGTGAACGCGGATGCCCGTGCACAGATCGCGCAGCGAAAGAAGGATGCGCAGGCCGGGCTGGAGCGCATCGGAGTGATCGATAAACTCCTTCCGCAGAAGGAACAGGACGCTGGGAAGGCGGCTGAGAATGCCGCGGAACTGAAGAGACGCCTGGCAGCCGCGGAAGCGGAGCGGAAGGCCGTGCTGGAACGGGTCGGGGCATTGGCCGCGAAACTCAGATACGCCTCCGAGGATGACGCGAAGGCTGAGATCGGGGCGCTTGAAGCGAAGCGGGATGCCTGGGAGCGGGACCGCAAACAGGCGGATGATGACGTCCGCGAAAGCCAGGAACAGATCCTCACGCTGACCGCGACGGCGGAAGAGGCGACGCGTGCGCTGGCGGACCGCGTCGAGGTGGACGAGGCGGCTGAGACCGGGCGGCAGGCGGCATTGAACACGCGGAAACAGCAGCTGAAGGACCGCGCGGAACGCGCGAGAGCAGATGCGCGGACGAACCGGACTGCGCAGGAGAACATTGCCCGGACCATGAAGGAGGCGGCAGCGACGGAGCGCCGCTGGAGCATGGTGAAGGCGCTCTCAAACACCGCGAACGGGAACATCTCCGGAAAAGAAAAGGTCATGCTGGAGACGTATGTGCAGATGACGTATTTCGACCGGATCATTGCCCGGGCGAATGTGCGGCTGCTGGCCATGAGCGGGAACCAGTACGAGCTGAAGCGCCGCGCGGCCGCGGGCGACAAGCGCAGCCAGAGCGGACTGGAGCTGGACGTGATCGACCATTATAATGGCAGCGAGCGCAGCGTGAAGACGCTCTCGGGCGGCGAGTCGTTCCTGGCGTCGCTGGCGCTGGCGCTGGGGCTGTCGGACGAGATCCAGCATTCCGCCGGCGGCGTGCGGCTGGATACCATGTTCGTGGACGAGGGTTTCGGATCGCTCGACGAGGAGACGCTGCAGAAGGCCATGCGCGCGCTGATCGGACTGACCGAGGGCCAGCGGATGGTGGGCATCATCTCCCATGTGGCGGAGCTGAAGGAAAAGATCGACCGGCAGATCGTCGTGACGAAGGAGAAGAGCGGCGGGAGCCGGGTGGTCATCGAGGTGTGAGTATGAAGATCAATAACCGCTTCACGGGAACGGAGCCCTCGCTGGATCTGGAGGCCCGCGCGTTTGATGCTGACAGCGCGGGCGGCGCGGGGCGCAGGCAGGATGTCCGGCTTTTGCGCGAGCACGAGATGGAGATCTACGTGAATGAGGAGCTCACGATGCGGCTGGTCTGTACGCCGGATCATCTGCCGGAGCTGGTGATGGGCCGGCTGCTGACCGAGGGCATCATCCGGGATGCGGAGGATGTGGATCTGCTGTATGTCTGCGAATTCGGGAAGACCGCACGGGTGCTGCTGCGGGAGCAGAATGGGGGCTCCGCAGACGCTGCGGCGGAGACTGTGGGCCATGCGGACGCAGCGGCGGAGGACCGCTACATTGACCTCACCCCCAGCTGCTGTACCGGAAACCAGACGCTGAGCGGGAGATATCTGCGAGGCGGGGAACTGCCGAAGCTGCCGGCGTGTCCGTGGGATGAGAAAGCGCTGGCTGAGCTGGTCAGAACGGCGGCGGCGCACTTCGCGAAAGATACGCCGCTGCACCGTGAGACCGGGTCGACGCACAGCTGTTTTCTGCTGGCTGGAGGTGCCGGAAAGCCTGCAGACACTGCTGGGTGCTGCTGTGTAGAACCCGGCGCGGAGACTCCTCAGATCTGCTTCGAGGCGGAAGATATCGGGCGGCATAACGCGATCGATAAGGTCGTCGGCCGCGCTCTGATCCAGGGGATCGACCTCACGCAGGCTGCGCTCTTTATCAGTGGGCGCGTGCCCATCGACGTGGCAGTGAAAGTGATCCGCGCGGGTATTCCCGTACTCATCAGCAAGGAGCTTCCGACCGCGGATGTGGTGCGGCTCGCGGAAGCACAGGGCCTGACCCTGATCGGACGCGCGCGGGAGAGCGGATTTTTGGTGTTTTGAGATTATAAGAAGGAGACAGAACGAAGATGAAGTTTTATATTCTCGGCGCCGGCGCCATCGGCAGCATTTACGGGGCGGGTCTGCGGCAGGCAGGTTTTGACGTGACACTGATCATCCGGAACGCCGTGCAGCTGCGTGCGATCCGCAAAAACGGCCTGTCGGTGGTGTACGGCTCGCTGGATGAGGACGCGCCGGACCATTTCGAGGATATTATCCAGATCGACGCACACCGCGCCGAAAACTGTGAGGAGCCCGCGGACTACCTGTTCGTGTTCACGAAGAGCACCGGATCGGAAGCTGCGCTTGAGTCCGTCCGGCATCTGATCACGCCGGATACCGTGTTGATCTCGCTGCAGAACGGTCTGGGCAATGACGACATCCTCCGCAAGATTGCCTCGGACGATGATCATATCATCATCGGCATGACGACCTTCGCCGTCGACCGTGTGGGCGACCGGCGGATCCATGCAGTGGGCCGCGGCGGCACGACGATGATGACCGCTTCCGGGCGCGTTACCGAGGCTGCGCAGGTGCTCGAGCAGGTGCTCGATGCGGCAAACCTCGAGCCGAACCTGACCCCGGAGGTCTGGAAGGCCATCTGGGAGAAGGTCGCGTTTAATTCTGCGCTGAACACCCTCACCGCCATCACCCTGCTGCCGCTGGGGCACATGGGCAAGACCGCGGAGGGCAAGGAGCTGGCGCACGAGATGGTGCGCGAGGTCATCAGCGTGGCGCGCGCGAAGGGCGTTCCGGCGGATGAGGCGCGTGTGCTGGGGATCGTGGACCGGCTGATGGTGGAGCATTTCGATCATCTCTCGTCCATGCTGCAGGATGTGCTGCGCGGGCGCGAGACTGAGATCGCGTTCATCAACGGAGCCGTGGTGCGCGAGGCCGGAAAGCTGGGGATGCGCGTGCCGGTGACGGAGACACTGTATAAGCTGATGTGCATCTATCAGCAGACGTACGAGTGGCGGATGCGGCCGGAATAAGCCGAACGGCTTAATTTCGATACACTTGACAAAAAATAAGCCGAACGGCTAAAATCATCTCAAAAGGAGAGAGATTTCGCCGAACGGCTTTTTCTTTTGCGATATGCAGAATGATTGCCGAACAAGGCGAGCACAGAAAGGAGCCCGGTATGAGGATCACAAGCGCCGCCGACTTCGGAGCGGCCCTCCGCAAACGCAGAAAAGAGCAGGGTTACACGCAGGGGGCCATCGCGGAATTCACCGGTTTCAGCGTCAGCTTTATCTCGGACCTGGAGCGCGGGAAGGAGACCGCTGAACTCGGGAAGGCCATCTACCTGGCGAACCTGTTGGGATTGGATGTCGATGCGACGCCGCGGGGGAACAGGCCCGATAAGGGCGGCCCCTCCGGAGGGGGTGAGCGCGGATGAGAAAGCTGAACGTATTTCTGGAGATCGGGGGCGAACAGACGCTCGTGGGGCACATCGCGGGCGAGGGCGTCTCGGACGCGCGGTTTACCTATGCCCGCGAATATCTGCTGTCGGGCGGCGCGGCGCCCATCTCGGTCAGCCTGCCGCTGCAGGATGAGGCGTTTCCTGCCGCGCGCACGCGGTATTTCTTCGAGGGTCTTCTGCCGGAGGGCTTTACGGGCCGTTCCGTAGCGCAGTGGCTTCACACGGATCAGGACGATTATCTTGCCATCCTGTTCGGGCTGGGGCAGGACTGCCTTGGTGCGCTGCGGATCACGCAGGATGACACGCCGGAGCCTGCGCCGGCCTATGAGCGGCTGGATCATACACGCATCCGCGAGCTGGCCGCGGAAGGGGCGACGGTCGCGGCCGAGCTGGTGACGGAGGCGCGGGTGTCCTTGACCGGGGCTTCCGGGAAGGTCGGCCTCTATTATGACGCGGCAGCGGACGCCTGGTATCTGCCGCATGGGACCGCACCCGGGACGCACATCGTGAAGCAGAGTCACATCCGTTACGAGGACATCGTGACGAATGAACAGCTGATCATGATGACGGCGGCCCGGTTGGGGATCGAGGTGCCGAAGAGCTTCATTGTCCGGGCGGATGAGGATCCTGAGGACAATGCGGGCTTCGCGAGCCGTGCCGGCCGTCACGGGCGCTCTTCGGAAGACGGCGCGGTCCTCTATGCGACCGAGCGCTACGACCGGAGCTTCCGCGGGGCGCAGCATCTGGTGGACGGTCTGCCGGTGCCGCTGCGGCTGCACCAGGAGGATCTGGCGCAGGCCATGGGGGTCGGCTTCGCGCGGAAATACGAGGCGGACGGGGAACACTACCTGCGCGATGTGTGCGCGGTGATCCGGAACCATTCCTCGGATCCGCTGGCGGATCTGCGAAAGGTCTGGCAGATCGTCTGCTTCGACTGGCTGGTCGGGAACACCGACGCACATCTGAAGAATTTCTCGCTGCTGTACGCGCCGGATCTGTCTGCGGTGCGTCTGGCGCCGGCCTATGATCTGGTCAGCACGATCATCTATCCGGGAGTCAGCCGGGAGATGGCCTTTGCCATCGGAGGGAAGCGCGTGCTGGCGGAGATCGGCCGGGAGTCGTTCGCGGAGGCCGCAGCGGAGTGCGGGATCGCGCGGAATGCGGCGCTGCGGATCCTGGACGGGCTGGTGGACGGGATGGAGGCTGCCGTGCGGGCGAGCGCGGAGGCGCTTTGCGAGGAAGGTTTCCTGCGGGCACCGGAGGTGTGCGAGCGGGTTTTGGAAGGAGGGGGAGTGAGGTATGTTTGAGAAAGAGTTTGATGTGAACCGGCTCAGAAAAGATATGCAGGACGATTACGGGACTGCCATGATGAACGGCTTTCCGGCTGCCATGATAGACCTTTCCAAGGTCGAACGCGCCTCGGACGAGGAGCTGCTGCGGATGGCGCAGGAGCGGGGCGTGGATTTGGGGAGATACGAGAGATAAAAGCATAAAAGCGGATTGATTTATGCATTGCATTACCATATAATAGTAATGCAATGCATATTTGATTCTGCCCGGAGGTACTGCCATGGAACGAGACGAGAAACGCGAACTGCTGATTGAATTGCGGAAGAAGACCGGCCTGAACCGGAAGGAATTTGCGAAGGCATATTCCATTCCCTACCCGACGATCACGGACTGGGAGCTGGGGCACCGGCGTGTGCCGGAGTATCTGGTGCGGCTGCTGGCGTATCAGATTCAGGCGGAGGAGTTGATGGAGCAGAGGCCGCCGGAGGACAATGCTGCGGAGCGGGACGGACTGACGCTGCAGGAGGGGAAGATCGTCCTGTTTGAAGCGGCGGATCAGAGCGTATCGCTGCCGGTCATGATGGAGCGGGAGACGGTGTGGCTGACGCAGGCGCAGATGTCACAATTATTTTCCGTAGATCGGACAGTGGTTACCAGACATATTAATAATGTCTTTAGGGAAGGTGAATTAGAACGAGAAAGCAATGTGCAAAAAATGCACATTGCTAATTCGGACCGCCCGGTGACGTACTATAACCTTGATGTTATCATCTCCGTCGGCTACCGCGTGAAGTCGCAGCGAGGTGTGGAATTCCGACGCTGGGCGAATTCCGTTTTGAAACAGTACATCATACATGGATATGCCGTGAACCGTCGTAGGCTGGAGGAACTCGGCACGGCTGTGCGCATTATGCAGCGGGCGGAGCGGCAGCTGGATGCAAAACAGGTGTTATCTGTCGTTGAAAGCTACAGCTCTGCTCTGGACCTGCTGGATTCCTATGACCACCAGACTATGAGCCGCCCGAAGGGTACCGAGGCAGCATATGTTCTGACATATGAGGAGTGCCGGCGCGTGATCGACAGCATGCGCTTCGGCGAAGAGTCGGAGCTGTTTGGGAATGAGAAGGATGATTCGTTCCGCGGCAGTATCGGGAATATTTATCAGACGTTCGGCGGGCAGGAACTGTACCCTTCCCTGGAGGAGAAGGCGGCGAACCTGCTGTATTTCGTGACGAAGAACCACAGCTTTTCGGACGGGAACAAACGGATCGCTGCGGTCATTTTCCTGTACTTTCTGGATAAGAACGGAGCGCTCTTCGAGGACGGCCGGAAGCGGATTGAAGACCACACGCTGGTGGCATTGACCATTATGATCGCGGAGTCTCGGCCTGAGGAGAAGGAGATGATGGTGAGCGTGGTGATGAACTGTCTGGCAGGGTGAGCGGGAAGCCGCGGGTTCATTTGCGCATTGGTCTTCTGAAGGGTAAAATCAGAGCGGAGGTCTTATCATGCCATTCCAAATCATCCGAAACACCATCACGAAAGTCCGCGCGGACGCCATCGTAAACACCGCGAACCCGGAGCCTATCTATGCAGACGGTACGGACCGCGCGGTCTATGAGGCGGCGGGCGCGGAGGCGCTTCTGGCGGCGCGCAGGGGGATCGGGCGGATCGCGGTCGGGAAGGCCGCAGTGACGCCTGCGTTCGCATTGCCCGCCAAATACATCATCCACACGGTTGGGCCTGTCTGGGAGGGCGGACACGCCGGCGAGTTCGAAGCGCTGGCTTCGTGTTACCGCGAGTCGCTCACGTTGGCAGAGCAGCTGGGCTGCCGGAGCATCGCGTTTCCGCTGATCGCGACCGGGGTCTATGGCTTTCCGAAGGACCGCGCTCTGGAGATCGCGCTCGCGGAGATCCGTGCGTTTCTGGAGGCAGAGCGCCCCGGGGAAGATGAGGGCAATGCCGGCCCGGCTGACGAGATGGCTGTCACCCTCGTCGTGTTTGACCGTGCGTCCTTTGATTTGTCTGCAGGGCTCGTGGAGAATGTCCGGCAGTTCATCGACGACCGCGAGGCGGCCTGGCGGCGGGAGCGGGAATTCCGGGGGATCAATGCAGTCCCGATTCTGGGACAGATGGCTCCGGAGGAGAATCGATCGGCACCGGCGCCGGCAGCCTCATACAGCATGCCGCGGAGCGCGCCTTCCGGTGCCGGATCCAAGCGCTCTCTGCGTGACCGGTTGGTTGGAAAGTTTCAGAGAAAAGCAGACCTCGATGAAGCGGAGGAGCGCTCCGCGCCCGAACCTGCACTTGCAGAACCAGATCAGGCGGAGCCCGTTCGCTCGGAGCCCGTCCGCTCGGAACCCGTCTGCTCGGAGCCCGTTCGCTCAGCACGCTCCCTCGACGACCTCATGTCGAACATCGGCGAGACCTTCCAGGAATGCCTGCTGCGCCTGATCGATGAGAAGGGCATGACGGACCCAGAGGTGTATAAGCGCGCGAACATTGACCGGAAGCTCTTTTCTAAGATCCGCAGCCGCGCTGACTACCAGCCCTCAAAGCGGACCGCCTGCGCGTTTGCGATCGCGCTGCGGCTGAACATGGATGAGACCGTGGATCTGCTGGTGAAAGCCGGCCTGGCGTTCTCGCCGGCGAGCCGGTTCGATCTGATTCTGGAATACTGTATACAGTATCATATATACGATATTTTCGAGGTGAATGCGCTGCTGTTCGATTATGATCAGCCGCTGCTGGGATGATTATTGTCCTGGTCTGATCGTCTGCCGCCCGACTGCCCGTCCGGCGGCAGTTTTCTGCAATGTCGCCTCACAGGCGACCACAGCCATTCTTTGGTGCGTTATCCTTGCGTTGTAATTCAGAAAACCTTCCGGCTGCAGCCCCGGTCAGAGCGACCGGCGAAAGCCCCGGTCCGACGGACCGAAGAAGCCCCCATTCGGGAGATCCATGCCGGAAACAACGTAAGGAGGTACGCACATGTCAAACGAAAAGAAGAACCTGACCGAACTCGTCATGATCCTGGACCGCAGCGGGTCCATGTCCGGACTGGAGACCGACACCATCGGCGGCTATAACGGGATGCTCGAAAAGCAGCGCGCCGGCGAGGGCGATGTCCTGGTGACCACCGTGCTCTTCGACGACCGCACAGAGGTCCTGCATGACCGCGTCCCGATCGCGCAGGTGCGCCCCATCACGGCGAACGAATATTACGTGCGCGGGTGCACGGCGCTGCTGGATGCGCTGGGCGGCACCATCGACCGCATCGCCACGATCCATAAGTACGCCCGCGAGGAAGACCGTCCGGATAAGACCATCTTCATCATCACGACGGACGGCTATGAGAACGCGAGCCGTCAGTACGACTATGCCGCGGTGAAGCGCCTGGTCGAGCAGAAGAAGGAAGCGGATCACTGGGAATTCCTTTTCCTGGGCGCGAACATCGACGCGGTCGCAGCCGCGGGGAACATCGGTATCCGGGCTGACCGGGCGGTGAACTACCACGCGGACAGCGTGGGCACCGCGAAGAACTTCGCTGTGCTCGAGCGGGCCGTCAGCGCCGTGCGGGCAGCCCCGTGCGCATCCGGGCAAATGCTGCAGGATGACTGGGCGGACGAGATCCGCGAGGACTATGCCGGCCGCGGCGCCGGGGCCAGAGGAGGGCATAACTCCGGGAGCAGAAACGGCCGCAGTGCCGGCGGACGCGGATTGTTCGGGAAAAAATCCCGTAAATCCTGAAAAAATCATGCGTTTGCGGAAAAAAGAGCATTGCCCTGCCCGGTCAATGTTGCTAAGATAGCATTTGCGAAAAATTTTATACGCGGATGCCGGTGGAAGGTCACGGAGCCAGTTTTCGGGGCTGACCGTCGGCGGAGCACCTCTGGAGAATCCCGTTCAGTCGGGTGCCGAAGGGGCAAGCGCAGGAGCAGGAGCCATCCCGCAGCAGCAGGACACGGCAGCCATCCGGCGTGAATCTCTCAGGCCAAAAGGACAGAGCTTTTGAACAGCCGTCCGGCGTATTCGCCGGAGACCGCAGGCGCATCAGCCGGCGGGGCTGTCATCAGGTTATCGAGCCGGATTCTTTGTAAAAAGAATCCGGCTTTTTCTGTATGTTTTCGTGTATGAAGGACTCGCGCGTACCATTCCTGCCGCGGCATCAGTGCGTCCGACGGTGAGCTTTAACAAGGAGAAACAACATGCAGACACTTTCGAACATTGTCAACACCATCGTCGGAGGCGTGAATAACGTCCTCTGGAACTACCTTCTGCTGTTCCTGCTGGTCGGCACAGGCGTGTTCTTCACGATCCGCACCCGCTTCGTGCAGATCCGCAAGTTCGGCTCCGCCATGAAGCGCGTCTTCGGCGGCCTGTCGCTGCACGGTGCGAAGGCCGGCAAGGAAGGCATGAGCTCGTTCCAGGCTCTCGCGACCGCGATCGCGGCTCAGGTCGGCACGGGCAATGTCGCGGGCTGCGCCACCGCGCTGGTCTCCGGCGGCCCCGGCGCCATCTTCTGGATGTGGGTTGCGGCGTTCTTCGGCATGGCGACCATCTACGGCGAGGCCTACCTGGCGCAGATCACGAAGACCCGCGATAAGGACGGCCACGTGATCGGCGGCCCGGTCTATTACATTCACAAGGCGTTCGGCGAGAAGGGCTTCGGCAAGTTCCTCGCAGTGTTCTTCTCGATCGCAATCATCATTGCCCTCGGTTTCATGGGCAATATGGTCCAGTCGAACTCCATTGGCGATGCGTTCTACACAGCGTTCGGTCTGCCGAAGATCGCGGTGGGCATCGTGATCGCAGCAGTCGCGGCGGTCATCTTCATCGGCGGTATCGGGCGCATCGCGTCGGTCACCGAGAAGATCGTTCCGATCATGGCCGTGCTTTATATCGTCGGCAGCCTGATCGTCATCATCATCAATGCCCGCGCCATCCCCGGCGCCTTCGCCTCGATCTTCGTGGGCGCGTTCAGCCCGCGCGCGGTCGGCGGTGCGGTGGCCGGTATCGCGGTTCGTCAGGCGATCCGCTACGGCGTGGCCCGCGGCCTGTTCTCGAATGAAGCCGGCATGGGCTCGACCCCGCATGCACATGCCATGGCCAAGGTCGATAAGCCCGAGCATCAGGGCGAGACCGCGATGGTCGGCGTGTTTATCGATACGTTCATCGTTCTTACGATGACCGCGCTGGTCATCCTGACCTCGGGCGTCTTAAACGGCATGATCGAGAACGGAGTCAGCGGTATCCCCGTGGCGCAGGCCGCGTTTTCGACCGGTTTCGGGTCGCGGATCGGTCCGGCGTTCGTCGCGATCTGCCTGCTGTTCTTCGCGTTCTCGACGATCGTCGGCTGGTATTTCTTCGCGAAGACGAACATTCAGATCCTGTTCGGAAAGAAGGGTGTGATCCCGTTCACGATCATCGTGCTGTTCTTCATCCTGCTGGGTTCGGTCCTGAAGGTGAACCTGGTGTGGGATCTGTCCGATATGTTTAACGGACTCATGGTCATCCCGAACCTGATCGCACTGTTGGCGCTGTCGGGACTGGTCGCGAAGGCCGCGATCGACGGCCATGAGCAGCGGAAGCGGGAGAAGATCCGCTGAGCGCAGACATCATAAGACGTGTGTAGCAGTGCCCTTCGTTTTTGCCCTCCGTCGGGTGCTGTTATGCAGGGCCGGGGTTCGTCCCCGGCTCTTTTTTTGTGGGCAATGAAGCGGGTGTGTCCGTCGTGACTAACCATTTATCGGATGTTAAGATAAAAACACGGACAACAGACAATGTCCACAAATCATCCCAAAGGAGGAACCACTATGAGCAAATACGCAGGAACCCGGACCGAAAAGAACCTGATGGAGGCCTTCGCCGGAGAATCGCAGGCCAGAAACAAATATACCTACTTTGCATCGACCGCGAAAAAGGAGGGCTATGAGCAGATCTCGGCGCTCTTCCTGAAGACCGCGGAGAATGAGAAAGAGCATGCAAAGATGTGGTTCAAGGCCATGGAGTACAGGATATATTTTCCTTTGTATTTTTCAATCCCCTGCAGCACGTGGGGATGACTGCCCAGCACCAGG
>CAYLPO010000021.1:0-12573 GCA_964385575.1 uncultured Lachnospiraceae bacterium
ACCCCGGACACCCTGATTAAGAGTCAGGTGCTCTGCCAACTGAGCTAAGGGTGCACATGCATCCGCCCGAATGGGCGAACGTGCATATTATAGACCGCACGACGGACGAATGCAAGCAGTTTTTCAGGAAATTTTTAAGCAGGCGTTTTCAGAGCCCGGTCAGGACTCAGCCGCCCTCGCCCCTGCGCACCTTCTCGGCTTCCGCCTTCTGGATCTCGGGGTCGTTCGAGAGCATGGGCTCCACGTCCATATGCCGTATCTTCCGGTCGATATAGTTCTTCGTGATCCGGAAGACCACGGGCGACAGCGCCAGTACGCCGATCAGGTTCGGGATCATCATCATGCCGTTTAAGGTATCCGCGATATCCCACGCCAGGTTATTGCCCATGACCGCGCCGCCGAACACTGCGACGACGAAGATGATGCGGTAGACCCAGGTGATCTTCGGTCCGAACAGGTAGTGGCAGGCCGTCGAACCGTAGTGGCTCCAGCCCAGAACGGTCGAGAATGCGAACAGCGCCAGCGCGATCGCGATGAACGCCGCACCCGCGAAACCGAAGTGCATGGAAAACGCGGTGCTCAGCATGTTCGAGTTCATCAGCGCGACTCCGCCGTACTCGGTCAGTGCCTGACCGGTCTCCAGGTTCACGAGACCCGAGGACAGCACGCAGAAGGCGGTCAGGGTGCAGACCACGATGGTGTCCGCAAACACCTCGAAGATGCCCCACATGCCCTGACGGACGGGCTCGCTGACGTTCGAACTCGAGTGGACCATGACGGAGGAGCCGAGGCCGGCCTCATTCGAGAACACGCCGCGCTTCATGCCCATCTCGACCGCGAGCTTCACGCCGTAGCCGACCACGCCGCCGCCGGCCGCGCGGACGCCGAACGCGCTCTTAAAGATGGCGGAAAAGACCGGGCCGATCATGTGGATGTTCATGAAGAAGATGATCAGCGCGCCGACCAGGAAGATGATGACCATGAACGGCACGATCTTCTCGGTGACCGCCGCGATGCGCTTCAGACCGCCGACGACGACCAGGCCCACGCAGATCAGCAGGACAATGCCGCTGGCCCACGTCGGGACATGAAATACGGAGTTCATACTGCCGGAAATGGAGTTGATCTGCGTCATGTTTCCGATGCCGAAGGAAGCCAGAAACGCGAAGATCGAAAACGCCACTGCGAGGACCGCGCCGAGCTTCTTGCAGTTCTTCTTTCCGCCGAGACCGTCGCGCAGGTAGTACATGGCACCGCCGGTCCACTCGCCCTTCGCATTCTTCTTACGGTAGAAGATACCCAGAACATTCTCGGAGAAGTTCGTCATCATGCCGAGGAAGGCCATGACCCACATCCAGAAGACTGCGCCGGGGCCGCCGACGATGATCGCGCCGGAAACGCCCACGATATTGCCCGTGCCGACCGTGGCAGCCAGCGCCGTGCACAGCGACTGGAACTGCGAGATGGACTGGTCCTTCGTGTGCTTCGTGACATGACGGTCCTTGAAGATGGCGCCGATCGTGTTCTTCCACCAGAGCCGGATGTGCGACACCTGGAAGACCTTCGTCAGGATGGTCATGAGGATGCCGACGGCGGCCAGCAGGATCAGTGCGGGCCAGCCCCAGACGAAACTGTTGACAGCGCTGTTAATGTCAGTGATCGTTTGCAGCATATTTACTCCTTTGTTCCCCTATGAATAAGCTGTAAAACAAAAACCCTGACGCGGTAAAATATCGCGCCAGGGCATGGCATCATGACTTCGTGTTACAGAACGGCGTCAAGCCTCGCGGCCAGCTGATCCTTGCCCAGCACGCCGACGACTTCGTCCACTTCCTCGCCGCCCTTGAAGATCTTCAGGGTGGGGACCGCCTGGATCATGAAATCCATGGCTTTCTGGCCCTGATCAATGTCATACTTCACGAAGGTGACCTTCCCGTCATACTCCTTCGCCAGCTGCTCCAGCGTGGGAGCCAGCATCTTACAGGGGCCGCACCAGGTCGCGAAGAAATCCACCAGCACGGGCTGCTCCGACTTCATGACGACTTCGTCAAAGTTCGCATCGTTTAAGATCTGCATAGTTTCCATATCCTTTCTTTAAAGATAGATTCGATAGATTGATTCTGCAGGTAGTCTGCTCAGGTATGTTAGACATTGTAAGTTATAACCGTCATAATTTACAAGCAATATTTTTACAGGCGACCAGCTTGCAGATGGGATTTCCCATCCCGGAGAATTTTTCTTCGTATTCGGTCATGATGCGCACGCGCGTGAGCAGGACGGTCTCGTCTGTATCCGGAGCTATGCCGCTGCCCGCCTTGCCGGCCTGATCACCCGGTTCGCGGGCAATGCCGGCATCCGCAGCCTCGATCCCCGCTGCGGTCATCCCATGCTCCGCATAAAACCCGTGCAGGTCGAACGTCTTCGCAAGCAATGCCCACCCCGCCTCCGCCAGCTCCTCCAGCGAGAAATCGAAGAGGTCCCGGTTGTCGGTCTTGAATTCCAGCGTGCCGCCCGGCGCCAGGATGCGCTCGTACATGGCCAGGAAGCGCCGTGAGGTCAAACGCCGGTCCGCATGACGCTTCTTCGGCCAGGGGTCCGAAAAATTCAGGTAGATCCGGTCCAGCTCGCCCTCCGCGAAGATCTCTTCCAGCGTACTCGCGTACAGACAGGCGAATCGCAGGTTCTCTTGAAACGGCCGGCCTTCCAGACGCTTCAGCCCTTTATAGAGAACACTGGTGTACTTGTCGATGCCGACATAGTCCGTGCCGGGGTCTGCCGCGGCCAGCTCGGTGATGAAGCGGCCCTTGCCGCAGCCGAACTCGGCTTCGAGGCGGGGCTTTTCCGGATCCGTGCCGGTCTTTGGGGATCCGGCATTGCCCGGCGCGCCGCCGTGATCTGCGGCCGCATCGCCCGCAAACAGCGTCCTCCAACGCCCACGCAGGGCTTCGGGTTCGACCGCTGCGTAGGGGCTGCTGATAAAGTAGTCATGTGATTCGGGGATATTTCTCAGTCTCATGAGACACAGTGTAGCACATTTCCGACATTGCCCGAAACCCAAAAGTAGGCTATAGTATTAGGGTTATGAAGAAACTGCTTTACATTCCGGGCATTATCCTGGCGCTCTGCGTGTTCATGGCGGTCTTTCTCTCCTGCATCGAGTCGGTGATCTACGGCGGGATGGATCTCTATGAGACTGAGTACGAGAAGTACCGGATCTGCGAACTCATGGACATGGAGATGGAAGATCTCCTGGATGTGATGGAACACACGATCCTGTACATGCGCGGGGATGAGGAGGAGCTGCAGGTCACGACCACCGTGGCCGGCGAGCGCGTCGATTTTTATAACGAGCGCGAGATCAGCCACATGATCGATGTGAGGAACCTCGTCGTCGGTGCGTTCTTCCTGCGGGCGGCACTTGTCGCGGCGGCGCTCCTCTGTCTGCTGATCATCCTGGCAGCCAGGCCTCCGCGGCTCGCGCGGATACTGGCGGTGAGCTTCCTGGCGGGATCGATCATTTTTCTGGCGTTCATCGCGTTTATCGCGGTCTTCGCGGCAGTTGACTTCACGGCGTTCTGGACGCGGTTCCACGGGGTCCTCTTCACGAATGACCTGTGGCTCTTAAATCCGGCCACGGACCGCATGATCAACATCTGTCCGGAAGGTCTGTTCCACGACATGGTCGTCATGATCAGCGTGCGCTTCGGTATTGCCATGGCGGCGATCCTGGCAGTCTCGGCGGCGGTCACCGTGAAGACGCGGAAGCACGATATCGCTGAACCACTTAGCATACATTAAGGAAACTGATATGACCTTTTCCACGAAAGAAACCGAAAAGAAGCGTTTTCCCGCTGCGGTTCTCGCGGCGATCGTGCTGGCGGCACTGGTGCTGTCCGCTGTGTTCCCTGCGGCTGTGCCTGATATGCTGCCCGGCGCTGTCGCGCACGCGGAACCGGAGGAAGGAGAACCCGCGGAGACAGAGGGGGAGACCGAACCGGTGATCAGCGCCCCCACCCCTTCCGGCGATGTCTATACGGCCGGGCTTTCCCTGCCCGGCATGGAAGGCGCTGCCGGCTTCATGATGGAGGCGAACACCGGCGTCGTTCTTTATGACCATAACGGCAGCCAGCGAATGAACCCCGCCAGTACCACGAAGATCCTGACAGCGCTGCTGGTGATCGAGCACTGCACGGATTATAACGAAGTCATTACGTTTTCCCATGAATCCGTGAATAACATCAGCTGGGATTCCTCGAAGATCGGCGCTCAGGAGGGCGAGCAGATGACCGTGGATCAGGTCCTGTACGGCCTGTTCCTGAAGTCGGGCAATGACGCGGCCTACGCTCTCGCGGAATATGTCTCCGGGTCCATGGAGGCATTCGCCGAGCTGATGACGCAGCGCGCGGCGGAATTGGGGTGCACGGACAGCCATTTCGCGAACCCGCACGGCCTGACGGACGAAGAGCATTACACGACCCCTCACGACCTTGCGGTCATCCTGCAGGAGTGTGTCCGTCATCCCGAATTCATCAAGTACGCGTCGGCGGATTATTATTATATCGAATCGACGAACATGAACCCTGACGGCTATACCTGGTATACGTCCAATAAGTTTTTGAACGATTCTTACGACACTTATGATCCGCGTGTCATCGCCAGTAAGACCGGTTTCACCGACGAGGCCGGAAACTGTCTGGTGACCGCGGCGCGCGACGGCGACACCACGCTGCTGTGTGTGGTCATGGGCTGCCATGATACACATTATTCGGACAGCGCCCGTATCCTGAATTACGGCTTTGATAACTTCACGGTCCACAGTATGAACGGCTCCGGGACCGGGACCTATGGGAGTGCGCAGAACGGAATGTTCGGCTCCTGGCGGCCGCTGATCCGGGAGAATGCGCTCTCCATCGAGGCGGATTCCGCTTATGTGCTGCTGCCGAAGTCGGCGGACGTGAGCGAGGTCGCTACGCAGATCATACCCGAGACGGAAGATCCGTCGGATGATATCATTGCGACCGTGCTCTATACTTACGGAGACCGAACTGTGGGTCAGTCCGCCATCCGGCTGAATGCTGCCGGTGTCGGATCTGCGGTGCGCGCGCTGGAACAGGCGCAGGGCCGGGATCTGAACGGAGATGAGACAGCTGATGCCGCTGCAGGCGGAGCAGAAGGAGCGGGCCAGAGCGATGCCGCGGGTGCGGCGGACAGCGGATCTGCCGCGGATCCGGCTGCGCACGGCAGCGGAATCGATACGAAGCTGATGGCGGCTCTGGCGGTCATCCTGGCAGCGCTTGCGGCGGTGATCATTTTCCTGGTCATTCGCAGTCAGCGGGGAAGAAAGCCTTCCCGCCTGGTGTACGGACCGGATGTGAAAAAACCGGGCGATGCTGCTGGGGCAGCTGCAGACGCTCCGAAACGGCGGAGACCTTCTGCCGGAACGGATGCGCATTCCGACAGCGCCGAAGTCAGGCGAAGAAGAGATCCGAACGGAGCGCCGCTGCAGGGTCGGACCGTGAAGCGTGAGAACTATACGCATGTGACCGGAACATCTGAAGCGAAAAATGCCAGAAGGCGCACCGGCTCGCAGGAACAGATGCGCAGACAGCTTACGCTGGAGGAACGGCGTCGCCGGGCGGCGGCGCGCGAGGAGGCTCAGAGGCGGGCAGCGGCACGGACTGAGGCAGAGCGGCGCGCCAGAGAGCAGGAGCGCGACCGCAGACAGTCCGAGGCCAGAAAGAACGCGCGGACCCGTGCGATCATCGAGGAGAGCAGAAAAAAGAATGATGCGGTGAACCCGGGAGGCTCCTACGAGAATCGCGGGCGAGCCGAGCGGACGGACGGAGGTCGCCCCGTCGGTCTGAATACAACGTCCGGCCTGAGTTCGGATCTGGTGAACGAGCGCCTGAAGAGGCGCGCGGAGCTCGAACGGAGGCGCCGGGAAGAGGAATAAGTGTCAATGATAAATATCCCGCCGAAAGACTTGCGTTCGGCGGGATATTGTGTTATTTTATGAAAACCAGATATGCATCCGATGTATGAAAACTACTTACGTCAGATGAGGGACCTCATGGCAGACGAGAACGCATCGTTCGCCCCCTTGATGTCTTTCATCAGTTCGATGGATATCTCGGTGCGTTCGGAATGCTTGTCGATCCGCTCGTCGATGCGTTCCAGATCCTGGATCATATTGGACATCGTGATGCCCAGCTCCTGAATGTGCTGGTCCACGGTAGGGATGCCTTCCCGGTTTTTCTTCACTTCCTCCGAGATCTGGAAGAAGTTTTCAGTGTAGGAGGATACCTTTCCGTCGATGCCGCGCAGCATGTGGAGCTGTTCCTCGGTCGCCGCGTTCACGCTGTCGGTCGTGGCGCTGATGCTTTCGAGCCGCTCTTTGATGGAAAACGTATCCATGGTCGCGGCCTGAAGCTCCGACTTGGTAGCTTCCAGATCCTGACGGAGGATAGACAGCGATGTGATGATGTCTTCGTCGGACTGCTCCAGTTTATTTACCTCCTGATGGAGCTGGAGCACGTCGTCGCTGACCTTGGTGATATCGCCTGCCGCGATGCGCATGTTCCGCGCGGAATCTTCCAGGTTCTCCTCGGACTGCTTTGCGGCAGCCAGGATCTCGTTGATATCGCTCTTCAGAGAGCTTTCGTTCATCTGATAGCGGCGGATGGCCTCGGTGTTATCCGCGATCTGGCTTTCCATGATCTGAACGCGCCCGGTCAGTTCACGCAGTTCGCCGGTCGTGCCGGTCACGTCCTCGCGGATCTTTCGCACTTCGCCTTCGACCGTCTCGGTGACGGACTGGAGGGTCCGCTGATTCTTTTCTAAAGCCTGCATGGTATTCTGGATCGTCTGCATGTCCGAAGCCAGCAGCGAGAGCAATTTTATAAGTTTTTCATCCTGATCCATAAAGGTCTCCTTTCGGGGGATCGTTCTGTTTTGCTGCCCGAGGCAGCTTCTTCCAATTATAGCCTTTCTGCGCGTTGAACGCAAATGCGGTATGAGGGAAGGCTCGGCATTCAACTATAAGGAGAACAATCCATGCATATGAAAAGAAAGCGGGTGGCTGCCCTGACGGCGGCACTCCTGATTTTGGTCACACTTTTCGGAACTTTTCAAGGAGCTTCGCGGACAGCTTCAGCGAAAGAGAATGCTGCCGGGATGCGGTCGGACGGGGCGCCTCCGGGCGTATACCTGGGTGATGAGATCTATCGCCTGGAATTGAACGGAAACAATCTGGACGAGGCATTGAAGTGGGGCATTCGAAATTATATTGCGGACGCGGCCGCGGGACAGACCGTCATTGTCCAGCGGCCTTCCGGGCCTGTTTCGGTGAATATCGTGGATACGACGGATGTGGACGGGGGCTGGCTGGAGAACGGTATTTCCATGAACGGAACAGGCGGACGCGCCTCCGTCGCCTTTCAGGCCAATCACCTTTGGCGCGGCGCGGACGGCACTCCGGTCTACTGCTTTGATATTGCCGCGGATGACGCGGGAGAGCGCACTGCCCGGAACTGGGAGGATATTCCGGATTCTTTTATCGATAAGGAGCGCGCCGGTGCGGCCTTTCGCATGGCGTCCTGGTATTCGGCCAATAACTTCGCGAACCTGAAATCCGTGCTGCCGCAGATCGTTCGTGAAGCGGTCTCGCAGCTGCCCGGTGTGCCGGCGACGCCGGCGGACGTGCTGATCGCAGCATTGCAGAATAACACGAACGCGCTGCAGTCCATGGTCCAGCGGGCAGTGTGGATCTATATGCATGACGGGACGGCCTCGACCAACCATTATGTACGTGAATACACCCCGGCGAATACCGTGATCGTAAAGGGTGAAGTCGTCACAAGCCCGGAGTCATGTCGCGCAGAGGTCTATAATACGGGAGAACTCATCGATTTTCCGGCAATGATCGGGATCGGGATCGGAAACGGCAGCCCGGCCGAAACACCGGGGATCATTTCGTCCGGAGCGGTTCCCGGAAGCATCACGTCCCCGAACGCAGTCGGCGGACAGATCCTGATCTTCGCGGGCCCGGTCACCGGGTATTTGCGCGCAATCAAGCAAAGCGCGGAAGCCGGGATCACGGAAGGAAACCGTATGTATCCCCTGAACGGGATCCGTTTCGGCGTCTTTCGGGATGAAGCGTGTACGGAAGCGGCGCTTGATGACCGGGGGCAGGCGGTGACGCTCACGGCAGGAGCAGACGGAAGAACGCAGACGGTCGAGCTTCCGGTCGGCGCCTACTGGATCAGAGAAGAGGCGGCATCCCTGCATGGCTGGGCGCCTGCGGCCGAGGCGGTTCGGACGGAGATCACAGCGGAGAACACGGCGGAGGCGCCTGTCGAGATAAGGGTCACGAATACACCTGTATATGCGGCGCCCGGGCTGCTCTTGACAAAGATCGACGCGGAGACCGGGCAGCCGGTGCCGCAGGGGACGGCGTCGCTGGAAGGGGCAGAGTTTACGGTCCGATATTTTGACGCGGAGGAGCCTTCGGGCACGCCCGTACGGACCTGGGTGTTTCGGACGGACGCGGGCGGAGAAGTTCGCCTGGATGCGGAGCATTTGGCCTCGGGAGACGAGCTGTACACGGATCCGGACGGACATACCGTCATACCGCTCGGCACATTGACCGTGCAGGAGACCGGCGAACCGGAAGGATATCTGCCAGACAGCAGTGTGTATACGATTCATGTGACGCAGGCGACGGACGGCACGGCACGAGTGGAGATGCCGGGCAATGTTTCGAGCCTGCGCGTGTCAGAGCAGATCCGCCGTATGAATCTGCGCATCCTGAAACTGGACATTGACGGCAATGCCATGCCGGGCATTCCGTTCCGCATCGACCGGCTCACTGCGGCCGGCGAGGTCGCGGAAAGCCGCGAGGCTGTCACGGGACGGAATGGGATTCTGGATACTTCTCGGGCAGACTGCGGCGTATGGTTCGGAGAGCCGTCTGCACGGTCATCTGCGGAAACGTCCGAACGCGGCGCGCTGATCTATGCGGATTATCGGATCAGTGAACTGCCCTGTGCTGCCAATTCCGGGCATGATCTGCCGACGCGGGAGGTTCCGCTTGCGAGCGGAGGCCTGTTCGAGGACGGCTCTGTGTATGATATGGGCGCGGCTTTCATTGATCTGGAGGTCCATCCGGAGTCCGACCTGCTGGATGCCCTGAGCGGGACGAAATGCGCATCCGTCGGTGAGAAAGTCACACTGACCGATACATTTCGCTATGATCATCTGAAGACCACGGAGACCTATCGCCTGGAGACGGAGATCGTCTGGAGGAGCGCGGACGGCGGACAGACAAGGCCGCTGGGGAGCGGGAGTATCACGTTCACGCCGCCGGCCGTTGATGCAACGCAGACAGCGGGCGGGATCATTGCGAATACCGTGACGGTCCCCGCAGCGGGACTCTCCGGGGGCGCTTTTCATGCTGTGGACCGGCTGTACCTGGTGAGCGGGACCGGTGAAATCCTGCTGACTGCTCATAACGAAGATCTCTCGGATCCCAGACAAAGCGTGGGGCTTCCGATGCTCGCGACCGATGCGCGCGATACCCGGACCGGAAATCATGTGGGGGCGTGTACGACAGAGGCACGGATCGAAGATGTGGTAACGTATGAAAACCTGGCGCACGGCGGTCTCTATGTGATCGAGGGTACGCTCCGCGATGCGGAGACCGGAGATGCTGTCCTCGGTGCGGACGGACAGTCCCTGACCGTCACAAAGGTTCTGCGGATCAATGACCGCCTGCCCGAGGTCATCGAGCGCGACGGGATCGCGGCGGGTCCGTCAAGCGGACAGGTCACGATGCCGGCATTCGAGTTTGATGCGTCGGATGCGGGCGGCAGGACGTATGTCGTGACCGAGATCCTGCGGGATCATGACACCGGTGAGATCGTCTTTGAGCATGCGGACCTGACAGACGAGGCGCAGACGATCCGATATCCCGGTGTGGCGACACAGGCAGCCGACGAGACGAGCGGAGACCGGGTCGGCTCATACGGGAGCGGGCTTGGTATTACGGATACACTGCAGCTGACGAATCTTACGGTCGGAGAGAACTATTATGCGGCGGGAACGCTTCTCGACCGGGAGAGCGGCGAAACGATGAGGCACGCAGACGGCAGCCCGGTGACCGCACGGACCGAGGAGTTTACGGCAGACAGCCGCGAGATGACCGTTCGGGTCTCGTTTGATCTGAGCGGGACCGAAGGCATTTCAGCTTCGGGAAACCCTGAGGAAACCCGGTATGATCTCGCCGGCAGGACTCTGGTTTGTTTTGAAGAACTGTATTGCGGCAATGCAGCGGTAGGGCGGCACTGTGATCCGGAAGACGAGGGACAGGCTGTGCACTTTCCGGAGATCGCGACAACGGCGACAGCAGCCGATACGCAGGACCATGTGACAGGCGGCCATGAGGAAACGACGGTCACGGATGCGGTCTCGTATGCCAATCTTCTGACGGACGGCCGCGAATATACGGTGAGCGGATATCTGGTCGACCGGGAGAGCGGAGCCCCGCTTTTGATCGGCGGAGAGCGCGTGACGGCAGAGACGGCTTTCGTTCCGGAACAGCCGGAGGGGATCGTGACATTGACCTTTGACTTTGACGCAGCGGCGCTCGCGGGGACTACGCTTGTGGCCTTCGAAGAACTTTCTTACCGCGATACACGGATCGCAGTCCACGCGGATCTGCGGGATGAGTCACAGACGATATATATTCCTGAGATCCGGACGCGGGCGCATGATGCGCGGACCGGAACGGATCACACACGTTCTGACGGGGAAGCGGTTCTGATCGATACGGTCACTTATACTGATCTCCTTCCCGGACGCGCATACACGCTGCGGGGCACTCTGGTCGATCAGACCACGGGTGAGCCGACCCCGGCAGACGGTGAGCGGATCACCTCGGAACTGATCTTTACGCCGGAGTCTTCGTCGGGCTCGGTCGATATGACTTTTACTTTTGACGCCTCGCTGCTGCGAGGAACGACAGTCGTAGCGTTTGAGGAGCTTTACTGCGGGGATGTTCTGATTGCGGCGCATGCGGACACCGGGGATGCGGATCAGACGGATCACATTCCGGAGATCGCGACGACGGCGGTCTTTGCGGACACGCAGGATCACATTTCCGAGCCCGATGCGGAAGAGACGGTCGTCGATACGGTCGTTTACCGCGGATTGAAACCGAACACCAAATACACCCTGACCGGGATCCTGACGGACCGTGCGACCGGCGATCCGCTTCTGGTGAACGGGCGGCCGGTAACGAACAGTGTGACTTTTGTGACGGACAGCGCGGACGGCGAACAAGGCGGGGCCGGAAGGAATCGTGCCTCGGTGAGCGGCTCGGTCGAGCTTTCCTTCACATTTGATGCCTCTGCGGCGGCAGGTACTACGGCTGTGGCATTCGAGACATTGAGCCATAACGGCCGGGAGGTGGCTGTCCATGCAGATCTCGAAGACGAGGATCAGACCGTCTGTATCCCGCGGATCTCTACACAGGCGGCGGACCGCGCGAGCGGGACACAGACGCTGCGGCTGGGAACAAGGTCGGTGTTGGCGGATACCGTTCGCTTTGAAGGCCTTTTGCCCGGCAGAGAGTATGTGATCCGCGGCGTGCTGATGGATCAGGCGACTGGGGAGCCTGTTTCTGACGAGGGACTGATCGTCGGGGAGACCGTATTTACTCCGGATGCGTCTTCCGGCGAGGCGGAAGTGGTGTTTCATGTCAATACCACACGGCTGCACGGACATGCACTGGTCGTGTTTGAACGGTTGTATCTGACAGAGGATGCGGACAGGATCATTGCCCGGCATGAGGATATCCATGACGCCTCGCAGACGGTGACGGTTCCGGAACGTGCTGCGGTCCCGACGGGAGATGAGACGCCGGTGAGGACGATCCTCGGGATCGCGGTGTCTTCCGGTGCGGCGCTGACGATCTGCACAGTGTGCATGAGAAATCGCGGCAGGAAAAACGGCCGTGACGGGAAGCACGGCAGGAAGGAAACCCGAGCTGCGCGTTGACAAAAACGGTGCCCTGACCTAAACTGGAACAAGTATGTTTAATTAAGGAGACAGCACCATGGCGAAAGAGAAAAAACTGGTCGAAGCCATCACCTCCATGAGTGAGGACTTTGCTCAGTGGTACACCGATGTCGTACGGAAAGCAGAACTCGTGGAGTACTCGGGCGTGCGGGGATGCATGATCTACCGCCCTTACGGATACGCCATCTGGGAGAACATCCAGCATGAACTCGACGCGCGGTTCAAGGCGACCGGCGTGGAGAACGTTTACATGCCCATGTTTATCCCGGAGAGCCTGCTCCAGCGTGAGAAAGATCACGTGGAGGGCTTCGCGCCGGAGGTGGCGTGGGTCACCCATGGCGGTTTTGAAGAGCTGCAGGAGCGCCTCTGCGTGCGTCCGACTTCGGAGACGCTGTTCTGTGATCTGTATTCGAAGATCGTGCAGTCCTACCGCGATCTTCCGAAGAATTACAATCAGTGGTGTTCCGTGGTGCGCTGGGAGAAGACCACGCGTCCGTT
>CAYLPO010000022.1:0-12043 GCA_964385575.1 uncultured Lachnospiraceae bacterium
AGGGGTCATTGTCCGTCTTCAGGAAGCAGTTATACAGCATGGCCATCTGACAGGCTTCCCAGAACGAGCGCGGAGTCTCCGTCGCGATCCAGTCCAGGCTGTCCGCGCGATCCAGATACTCGGCTTTCTTCTCCGGGGTCACATCCCCTTCCGCCAGGCCGCGCAGGAGTTCGGCGTAGCGGCGCGTCAGAGTTTCCGCGGCGTCGCAGGAGACTTCCGCGGCTTTATAAAACATGTACTTGCCCATGTCATTGCCCATGATGTTTCCTTCATGGGCGTCCAGCCAATCCCGGGCGTTTTTGCGGATGGCGCCGTAACCCTGCTTCAGAATGTTCTGGAAGCCGGGCGTCAGGTGCCCCGGGGGCATGTGCAGAGGCCAGCCCCCGAGCTTTCCGTAGTCGGTGGCCTGTGTCTCGAAATAAACGTCTGCACCGTCGGGTGCCCAGTCCAGGGCCATCACGCCGCCGTTGCGGTCGAACATCTCCTGAAAGATCGCGCGGAGTTCTTTCAGATCCTCGGGACTCACGGCCATCTTCTGATGCGAGTAATAGGGGTCATCATCCGGGGCATGGTGCAGTCCGTCCTCCAGGATGGGCCAGGTGTTCTCGATGTCAGCCATCATCCAGCGCTCGAAGTACGCGGCGCCCCAGCCCTTATTTCCCAGGCTGCCGACAAAGTACTCGTCCTCCTGAATGTTCAGGTGGATGTGCTCCATGACATAGCGCGTGATATACGCCTTCTGAAGGATGGGCGGATACTTCGCGTATTTGTATTCGGCATCCAGCTGAATCCGATATTTCGAGGGATCCGCGACCATGACTCTGTCGCGCACCGCGTCTCGAAGGCGGCCTACTCGCTCCGTGTAAGGTCTGAATGTATACATGGCGATACCCCTTTCTGAGCGGATGTGATATCCGCATATTAACTCATTTATATTATATATTTTTACAACAAAATTAATAGGGAAAGAATGCGGGAGCGGAATCTGCTTTTTCAAACATTTAGTTATATATGACAGATAACATACGGACTTTTTGGTTATATGCCATATAGCTATTTATTCTGTATTTTATTATACTATTTAAATAATTTCATAGAGCGTCAGGTGATCCCGGTATGAACGATTATGTTCCTATGCGGGATTGAAAAGGGAAACAGGTGAGAATCCTGTACGAACTCGTCACTGTAAACGCGGAGTGTCTGTCAATTCGTGTCACTGGCTCTTAGCTGGGAAGGCCGACAGACGCGTGGATGCGTAAGCCAGGAGACCTGCCTGACGCGGTACAGGAACTGTTTCCGGATCACGAGTAACTGATCGTACCATTCCAATTGTTTGAGGGACGATTCTATGCTTTTCCGGCCGGAAAGGCATTTTTTGTTGTCTGAAAAAGTTTCGGTGGTTTTCAAACAGATAAGCGCGGTGTTTTCTAGCTGCGCATAAATAACATGGATCGCGAGATCCAGAAAGGAAGAAACATGAAAAAGACAGGAAGAAGGTTACTGCCTCTGCTGATGGCTTTGGTCATGGTTCTGTCTGTGGCTCCTCCCGCGTATGCGGCAGGGGATATGGCAGAGACGCCGGAGGGCACCGTGACGGAAGAGCAGGGCACGGCGGTTCCGGAGGTGGTTGAGCCGGAGGGCGTTTCTGAGCCGGAGGCAGTGGTTCCGGAGAGTGAAGCACCTTCTGGCGGGGCGTCGGATGCCGGGAATGAGCCGATCTCGGTGCCCGGTGAGGAAAACGCCCAGGCGATCGGGGGTGCTGCTGCGGGCAATGAGGTGCTTGCGGTTGTAGAAGACGCGCCTGCGGTCAATGGTGAGGCCGGAGAAGAGGTTCTCGAATTACCTGTGGACGGTGTTGATTCAGCAGGCGAACAGATTGACGTTGGTGAAGCAACAGCGATTATTTCAGGTGAAAGAACGGAAATGGATATGCCTGAGGAACTGAATGCTGTTGTTAACGGTTCACCTGGAGCTTTCAGAGCAGCATCTGATCAAGCAGTACTTTTGTCTGATAACGGGACGGAAACCCAAGGGACAGTTCAGACGGGCGAAAACGCAGGCATCCATGTTGAAAAATATAACGAGGATACAAACAGTACTTCTGAAGTCAGTATGTTTAAGGTGACGTCTTCTTCGCTGGAAATCAACGGAGAAACGATGACAGTCACGATGAGCATCAAGACCAAAACCTATAGCCGTCTGACCTTGGAGGGTCAGTCAGGAACCATCCAGGGAACGGCAGGAACGAATACAGCCGGAGATGCGGTCCAAACGTTTACGTTTACACTGCCTGTCAGCAGCCGGGGAACCTATGTGCCCGTTACACTGGCAAAGGCTGATGGAACAGCATTCAGCAGTTATCAGCTGTACATGTCGATCCCGGATGCGGACGGCAATGTGGGCGGAGCACCGTTGGTGGATGTTGAAGAGCCTGAGGTTGTCGAAGACGCAGATATCCATGTTGAAAAATATAACGAGGATACAAACAGTACTTCTGAAGTCAGTATGTTTAAGGTGACGTCTTCTTCGCTGGAAATCAACGGAGAAACGATGACAGTCACGATGAGCATCAAGACCAAAACCTATAGCCGTCTGACCTTGGAGGGTCAGTCAGGAACCATCCAGGGAACGGCAGGAACGAATACAGCCGGAGATGCGGTCCAAACGTTTACGTTTACACTGCCTGTCAGCAGCCGGGGAACCTATGTGCCCGTTACACTGGCAAAGGCTGATGGAACAGCATTCAGCAGTTATCAGCTGTACATGTCGATCCCGGATGCAGATGGCAACGTGAGCGGAGATCCGATTAAAGATAACGGTGGGGGAGAAGATCCTGGTACCGGAGACGATCCCAGTACTCCTGAGGAAACGATCGAAGGTGCTGACATCAAGTGCATCAAAGAGGATGGAACTGAATATGGAATGTTTAAGATCGTAAACTCCTCCATCACTGTTCATGGAGATACGATGACCGTGAGCATTACGACACAAGCAGGTCACGATAATTACAGCGCGGTTTATATTGGAACAGATATCGAAGGAAAGAATGAGTCTGATGCCATAGTCGGTACTCTCCAAACCGGAGGCGGCAGGATGTTTACTTTCGACATGCCTTCTAGCGCTCGCGGAAGCAATGTGGCAATCAGAATCTGGAATACCAATACGAACAATTGGGTAGAAAGGACAGTATATCTGTCAATTCCCACTGCAAGTGGCGAAGACCCCGGCACCGGCGATGATCCCGGAACAGGAACCAATTCTGGAAGCGGTGACACTCCTATCCCGACTCCTACGCCCGGTACGAACGCCGGCGCCGAAGGCGGCAATGGTTCCGCTGCATTGTCCGACGGCACCTACACCACCACCGTTACTTCCAGCGCGGCCATGTTCAAAGTCGTGAACTGTGAGCTTACCGTAGTAAACGGACAGATCACGGCACAGATCACATTGAGCGGTACCGGATATGACACGCTGTATATGGGTACTGCGGCAGCTGCTGCAGGGGATTCCGCGCACTGGATCAGCCCTGACGGCACGGCGAATTATCCTGCGGATGACGGTTCCACAAAGACCGGTACGGTCTTTACCATCCCTGTCAGTGCGCTGGACACCCCGATCAGCGTGGCTGCACACGGCTCCAAGTGGTATGACAGAACCCTGACCTTCAACAGCGCGGATCTGCAGAAAACGAGCGGAACGGATGAAGAGCAGACGACGCCTGGTGCCACTGATGCCCAGCCCACCGATTCGAACGAAGAACCGACGACCCCGGCCGAAGAATCCCGCTACGAGTCGGATCTGTCCGGCGCCACTGCTGCGGTGGATAACAGCACCACGCTGGCGGACGGCGTGTACACGCCGGATAGCTTCTCCTGGTCGGGCGGTACCGGAAGACTCACCATTTCCTGCACGCAGGTGACGGTGAGGGGCGGAAAAGCTTATGCCACGCTGGTATTCAGCAGCACGAACATGGGCTATGTGAAGGCGAACGGAAACATCTATTACCCGACGGTTTCGGGCGGCAGATCTCTGTTCACCATCCCGGTACGGCTGAATGCGAATAACACCATCATTGGCATGACCACGGCCATGTCCGCCGCACATGAAGTCGCCTATAACATCTATGTGTATATCGCCGCAGCGGCCGCGTCCGACCGTGGCGAAGGCGTGAATACGATCGGCTTCGGAGACACTGCCGCTGAGCGCACGCTCGACGATGAAGCTCCGGAGATCCTGGGATTTGTCTATGACGCGGACAATGAAAACGAAGTTGCATATGCCGAGACTTTCCGCCTGTTCTACTATGATCAGGGAGTGAGACTCCTGGAGGTCGATATGACCGCGGGTACCGCCAGAGATCCGGAATTGGTCGGAGAGGATGCGGAAGAAGCGCCAGAAGCGGAGGAGGCAGTTTCTGAAGAAGCTGAAGTGGAAGAAGGCGCCTCCTCGAACGCAGAAGATCAGATCGATACCGAAATCTATATGGATGATGTGGTCTATTACCTGATGGTGCCGGAGGATGTTGAAGTGCCTGCCGGCCTGGAGAAAGAAGTCGTCATCATCACCATCCCTGCGGAGAATGTTTACGCTTCTTCGGAAGAGGCCATGGCTGCTCTGGAGAGTCTGGATCTGCTGGATCTGCTGGCGGCCACGGATCAGGAGCCGGCAGAAGCAGAGGATGGAGATGCTTCGAATGCTTCCGATGAGGCACCGGCCTATGCGGGCAGCTGGAACGACCTGAACTTCAGAGAGTTGATCCGGGCGGATGTGAAGATCGCGCTCGTGTCCGGCATGATCCTCCCGAGAATTGTTGATGAGGATGATCGGAATGCAGACAATGAAGATTTCTTCTATGAAGCGGACGGCGAGGATCTCGATGCATACTTTACCGGTGAGGACGGAGAACGGCTCACTGCAGAGGAGCAGACAGACCGTATGGCAGAGATCACGGAATACTTTGCAACGCTCGGTATCCCTGTGATCGTGGACAGATCTGCGGATGAAGAGACCGATCTGGCTGCAGCGGAGTGGATCAAGGTATACGGTGTCCTCTTCGCAAGAGAAGACGAGGCGAACGCGATGTTCGGTGAAGCGGTGGAAGCAGCCATAGCCGCCGGACAGATCGAAGCCCCTGAAACTGACGAGGCAGCATAACAAAAGGGATTTGAGGTGGACCTATGAAACTGAAACAGTTCCTGATAGCCTTTCTGGCCGCAGTGATGGCCATGTCGCTTCTGTTGGTCGGATGCGGCGGCTCTTCTGCGGAGGAGCCGTCCGCAGAAACACCGGCAGCTGCCGCGGCGGATACGAGAGACTCAGAAACAGATACCGGTACAGAAGATACCGAAGCTGCCGGGGCGTCCGGTCACATAGAGATCCCCGGGCTGACTTACGAATCCAGCCTGGATCTGGAGTATGCGACCTGCTTTGCCGTGCATTTTTACAATGATGGCTATACGGTCATTGACGTCATCGGAGACAGAGTCTATCTGCTGGTCCCGGAAGGCGCTGAGGTGCCGGAAGGTCTGGACAGAGACATTATTGTGGTGCAGCAGCCGCTGGATAACATTTACCTGGCCGCAACCTCTGCTATGTCTCTGTTCGTCGCCGCAAATGCCGTAGATACCATTCAGTTTTCGGCACTGACTGCTGACAGCTGGTATATTGAGGAAGCTGCCGAGCTGATGAATTCGGGCGATATTATCTATGCCGGAAAATACAGCGCCCCCGATTATGAGATCCTGGTCAATGAGGACTGCGATCTGGCCATCGAGTCGACCATGATCCTGCATTCCCCGAGTATTCAGGAAATGATCGAGGAGCTGGGGTATCCCGGTGTTCATCGACAGATCGAGTTATGAGCAGGAGCCTTTAGGCCGAACGGAGTGGATCAAGGCCTACGGTGTGATGACCGGACATCTGGAAGAGGCAGAAGCGTTCTTCAGCCGGCAGTCTGACGTCGTAAACCGGATCACCGAGTATCCTGAGGGAAGCCCCACGGTGGCGTTCTTTAACATTAATACTTCCGGTCTGGCGGTCGTCCGGGGAGCGGATGACTACATCTCCCGCATGATTACCGAAGCGGGAGGTACGTATCCTTTCACGAATCTGGAAAACCAGTCCGGAAAGGCCACCATCAGCATCTCGTTCGAGGAATTTTACGCGGCAGCCAGCGAGGCGGATTATCTCATCTATAACGGCACGATCGATACGTCCGTGACGACACTGGCAGACATGCTGAGTAAAAATCCTTTGCTCGAGGAATTCCGGGCCGTTCAGAAGGGGAATGTCTGGATCGTGAATAATTCGCTTTATCAGGCGACCGACATCGTAAGCGAGTTCATCCTGGATGTGAACCGGATGTTGATCGGCGGTGATCCGGAGGAGATGATCTTTATCCGTCCGCTGGACTGAACGAAAATACAGCAGGAAAGGGCTTCCGTGAGAAATCGCGGAAGCTCTTTTTGGTATCTCGGCGAATCATATCTGTGCTATGCTAAGAAAAAGTGCCGGAGGCCGGCAATTTCGAAAACCGGTATGACATGGTAAGAAAGGAGACGTTCTCATGACGGAAAAAACGTTTGTGAACCTGCTCGATGCCCCCTACTCGCGCCGGGGCTCATATCTGGCCTTTGCGAATGATAACTACGGCGAGGATGATTATGGAAAGAGCAGCCTGTGGCTGTGCAACTGCCGTTCGCTGGGGTTCAATATGGCGGATATCCAGGCAAAGTCAGGCTTTCGCCAGCTGAAGCTGGAGGCAGTGAAGGACGGCGAAGCGCTGCCCTGCAGGATCTTCACGACGCCGTATGAGGTGATCCTGAAGACCGCGCTGGGAGAGATCCGGTTCTGCATCGGCGAGCGCGGTCTGGTTATGGCCCGAGGGGAAGACGGACTGACCCTGCGTGTGGGACTTCTGCCCGGATTTCTTTCATCAGGCCCGGTCGATATGCTGGACGGGCACGACCGCCGGCTGCTCAGTTTCAATATGTCCCGGATCCTGCTGACGCCGCTCGCCGGAACGCTGACTTCGAATCCTTCCGGAGTCGAGATCGCGCCCGGCCTGGACGGCGTGGTGCAGGCGGCCATGGAGGACTGCCTGACGGATCCGGTGTTCCGCAAGATCAGCGATTATCCGTCTTATGAGGCCTGCGTGGCTTCCGTGAAAGAAGATTTTGACAGCTTCTGCGCCCGCGTGATGCCGGCATTGCCGGAAGAGTTCGAGGAAGCGCGTCTGCAGGCGCTCTGGCAGACCTGGAACATGATCGTGGAGCCGGACGGACAGTCCGATTACGTGCGGCCCATGGTGAAGATGATCCACTGCATCTTTGAAGCCGCTTTCGGTTGGCAGCAGCCCATGCAGGCCATCTGGCTGTCCCGGGATCCGGAGCTGTCCTGGCAGGTGTTCTGCTCTTGCTTCGATTTTATGGATGTGAACGGGCGGCTGAGCGATAACGTCGCCTTCAAAGCCATACCGGGCGGAGCCGGCCTGAAACCGCCCATCCAGGGCGCCTGCCTGCTGTGGCTGATGGACCACGGTGTCTATGACGATGTCCCTGAGGAAGACCGAAAGTGGCTTCTGGAGCGGATGATCCGCTGGACGGAGTATTTCCTGAATTTCCGTGATCGGGATCATGACGGTATCTGTGAGTTCGGGAGCGCTCTGGAGACGGGCTGGGAGGACGCGCCGCAGTATCTGGCGGGATTCCCGCACGCGAGCCCGGACCTGAACGCGTATGTGGCGCTGCAGATGGAGGCCATCGCGAAGTGGGGCGCGACCTGCGGGATGCCGCAGGAGGATTGCGATGCCTGGATGAACCGTTCGCGGGAACTGGTCGATCGTCTGGTAAAGGCGTTCTGGGACGGGGGGAGATGGTTCTCGTTCAATGCCGCGACAGGCGTCCGCTCAACGAACCTGAACATTGCGATCTACACCGTGCTGGTGCTGGGCCGGCGGCTGCCGCAGGAGATCATTGGCAAAAGCATCGAAACGATCTTTTCTGCCGACGGCTTCGATACCCCGTACGGACTGGCCAGTGAGGGACTGACCAGTGAATATTTCCGCGGCGGTTTCACGCGCGGCAGTGTTATCACGCCGGCACAGTTTCTGATGTGTCTGGCGTTTGAGGCTTGCGGACGGATCGATCTGGCGCGGGATGTGGCGCGAAAATATTGCGGAGCGCTGAAAGAACACGGGTTCTTCCACATCTATAACGCACTCAGCGGGTGCGAAGACCGCAGCCTGACCGCATTCGGTGAGCGGGGGCTGTTCTGGTCGGCCTGGACTTCTTCCTGTTATTTCTTCCTGGCAGACCGTTACTGCAGATGACGTTGCTGCAGATGACCGGATGACACAAGCGATGCAGCCGGAGTGGCGGGTGCCCGGAAACTCTGGGAAAAGCGCCGTATATGCGGTATAATAAGCAGAACGACTCAGCGGCGTCGCATTTTGTGCTTTTTAAGGGACCCGCGGAACGAACAAGGAGATCAACATGACAACAGCGTTATATGCAGGCAGTTTTGACCCCATGACCCGAGGACACCTGGATGTGATCCGGCGCGCGGCGAAGATGTTCGACCACCTTTATGTGGGAGTTTTGATCAATTATGCAAAAACCCCCATGTTTACGATCGAGGAACGCGTGGAGATGATCCGTGAAGAAGTGAAGGATCTTCCGCATGTTGAAGTCGTATCGTTCGACGGCCTGGTCATCGATGCGGCGAAGAAGCTGGGCGTCTCGGTCCTGGTCAGAGGACTGCGTGCAGTCACGGACTTCGAGTACGAGATCCAGATGGCTTTGCTGAACCGGAATCTGGATCGCGAACTGGATACGATCTTTTTCGCGACTTCGCTGAAGTATTCGTATCTGAGCTCCAGTATCGTGAAGGAAGTCGCTTCTTATAACGGAGATATCAGCCGCTTCGTGACACCGAATGTCGAGAAACGGGTGAAAGAAAAGCTGGAAGCACAGGAAGGAAAGTCCTGATGGAAGAACACGGCAGAAAACAGCCGGATCACCGTACCTATGCGCTCGAGTCCCCACTGATCCGTCAGGGGGAGATCGCGCCGCTGCGCGTGAAGGCATTGACCGATTTCGGCGCATTCCTGGACTGGGGACTGGAGAAAGATCTCTTCCTTCCGTTTAAGGAGCAGACGTATCGTCCGCGCGTCGGCGAGACGGTGGTCGTGGGGCTGTACACGGACAAGACCGGGCGGCCCTGTGCCAGCATGCGCCTGAAGCGTTTCGTTTCGGAGGAGACGGATCTGGTGAAAGACGCGAAAGTCGAGGCGCTGGTCTATGAGGTGCGCGAAGGCACCGGGGTGCTGGTGATCGCGGACGGGAAGTATTTCGGACTGATCCCCGAGCAGGACTGGCGCGGGACCGCCTGTGTGGGGGACCGGATCGAGGCGCGTGTCACCCGAGTGCGGCCGGGTGGAAAGGTGGACCTGAGCCCGCGGAAGAAGGCGTATAAGCAGATCGACGACGATGCGGAGATGCTGCTGGAGATGATGCGTGACCGCGGAGGCAGTTTGGGTTTTGATGAGAAGGCGGATCCGGACACGGTCCGCAGACAGACCGGCCTGACGAAAGCGGCGTTTAAGCGCGCGGTGGGCAGACTGCTGCGTGACGCGCTTGTGACGGAGCGGGATGGCGACATTGTCCTAAACCGATAAAGGCGCTTTCGCTGTTTTTACTAAAATAACAGCTGTTATCACAGCAATACTATACAGGAAAATGGAGCGGATCTGCGGCGAAAAAAGCCGTGGATCTGTTCTTTTTTTGCGCTTTTACCTAAAATCTATGCAGTTTGTATAGAAAGTTCTGTTCAAAAAGGACACTTTATACCATAAAATGAATTTGTACGCTTTTTGCACAAAACCATTGGAGGAAAGAAGGGGTATCATGATACCGAATCAAGTTCTTCAGAGCACGATCGATGGGCTGAAAGAGATCAGCCGCATGGATATGTGCGTGTTTGACGCGGACGGAAGGACGTTGGCGTCTACGTTTGTCGAAGCGAATAAATACGAAACCACCGCAGCGGCATTTGCGGGATCGGATCTGGACAGCCAGAAACTGATGGGCTGCCATTATTTTAAGATTTTCGATGAAACGGTCCTCGAATATGTTCTGATGGCGGAAGGATCGGGAGAAGAAGCGCACATGGTGGGCCGCATGGCGGGCTTTCAGATTCAAAACCTGACCGTGGCGTATAAGGAACGGTTCGACCGTGATAACTTTATCAAAAACCTCCTCCTGGATAATTTGCTGCTCGTGGATATCTTTAACCGCGCGCAGAAGCTCCACATCGAGAACGCACGTCCGCGCGCGGTCCTTGTGATCGAGGCGAAGGGCGGCGGAGCGAACCTTTCCGAGACCGTCAAATCCATTCTCTCTTCGAAAGCAGATGACTTTGTTACCGCGGTGGATGAGAGAAACATCATTGTGGTGAAGGAAGTGCGAAACCCGGACGATTACGCGACCGCGGAGGAAACCGCCGCGCTGATTCATGAGAAGTTAACCGCGGAAGGCACCGCCTGGGTGAGGGCGGCTTACGGGACCATTGTCCCGGAATTGAAGGATGTTTCCCGCTCATATAAGGAAGCGAAGATGGCCCTGGATGTCGGGAAGATCTTTTATGAAGACATGAACGTCATCGCTTATAACAACCTGGGAATCGGCCGTCTGATCTATCAGCTTCCTATCTCGCTCTGCCGGATGTTCATTCGCGAGATCTTCGCGGGCCGTTCGCCGGAAAACCTGGACAGCGAGACATTGACCACCATTAACAAGTTTTTCGAGAATAATCTGAACGTTTCCGAGACTTCCAGACAACTTTACATTCATCGGAATACGCTGGTATACCGCCTGGATAAACTGGAGACTCAGACCGGACTGGACCTGCGGGTCTTCGAGGACGCGATCACGTTTAAGATCGCGCTTATGGTCGTAAAGTACATGAATTACATTGAGAGTCTGGAATCCTGATCATGATCGATTTTGAACACGTTTTTAAGACATACGAGAAGAGCTCCCGGGCGCTTCGTGATGTCAGCTTCCATATCGATAAGGGCGAGTTCGTCTTAGTCACGGGACGCAGCGGTTCCGGAAAGACGACCATCGTTCGCCTGCTGCTGCGCGAGATCACCGCGACGGATGGCCATGTGATAGTCGACGGCAAGGACGTGGCTTCGCTGCGCCAGAAGGAGATTCCGTTTTACCGCCGGCGCATCGGCGTGGTGTTTCAGGATTTCCGTCTGCTGAAGGATGCGACAGTCTTCGAAAATGTGGCTTTCGCGAAGCGCGTTACGGGCGCGTCCAAGGCGGAGATCGCGGCGGAAGTGCCGAAAGTGCTGGAGCGGGTGGGCTTGGCGGCTAAGTACAAAGCGTATCCGAACCAGCTCTCTGGTGGTGAGCAGCAGCGCGTGGCCATTGCCCGCGCGATCGTGAACGCGCCTGAGATCCTGATCGCGGATGAGCCGACCGGAAATCTGGATCCTGCGAATTCCTGGCATATTATGAAGCTTCTGGAGGATATCAATGCCGCGGGAACGACCGTGGTTGTGGTCACGCATTCCAGGGAACTGATCGAGGGAATGAATAAGCGCGTCATTCAGATCCACCGAGGCGCGGTCCGCAGCGACGGAACGTGGGATCCCGCGGCGGAAGATGAGGAGATCCGTGCCCGCAGGGCAGAGAAGCGCCCGCCGCGCACCGGTATGCGGCGACCCGTGGGGAAGCGGCCGCTCGGGAATGAGAAAGCGGAAGCGCGCCGGATGGAAGCGCAGCCGGCAGAGACCGGTCAGACGGAGACACGTGCTCAGATCGATTATCCCGAAGAGACCGATGCACCGGCAGCGGGGCAGACATCCCCGGTCGGCGTGACGGCAGAAGTCATCGGTGTCATGGATGAGATCGAGTCCCTGACGATGGACGAGCTGGGCGGAGAAGCCGGGGAGGTGACGGAATGAGAGGATCATCCTACCGCAGCAGCGTGGCGCTCAGTCCGGGCTGGTCGGCCAGGATGAACATGGCGGCCG
>CAYLPO010000023.1:0-11996 GCA_964385575.1 uncultured Lachnospiraceae bacterium
AGGAATAACTATGCTTCGTGTCATATCCAACATCGTGTTATGGGGGATCATCGCCCCTTTTTTTTAATGCTATGTAAAGCTCTTCAAGATTACTCATTTTGAAAATCCCTCTCGAACAATTCGGTTACCGCATCTGGTATTGGTTCTCTGCCAATAATACGAAACTCAAAACCTCCTAAAGTATAAATCGTATAAGTTGAATGATACTCCAAATTCAGACTATCGTTCAAGCGCGAGCGGGCCTCTGCCAGCCTCGTCGATCCCGCAGATATGCGCACAGACTGCATACTCACGCTCATACGCGAGCATGGTCTCCATCCGGGCCATCTCTTTTTCCAGGCGCAGCCGCGCTTTTTCTTCGCGCTCCGAAGCTTTGCTCAATCCCAAACCTCTTTTCGAACCTTACCCGACGACCTGTAAAGCAGCCGGGCCCATCAGCCGGTCAGCAGCGCGATCTCGTTCAGCGGCCAGATACGCAGGATCGCGTGTCCGAGGATCTGTTCTTCGGTCACCGGCCCGATGCTCTCGTAGCGGCTGTCGGTGCTGTTGTTCCGGTTATCGCCCAGCACGAAATACTCGCCCTCGCCCAGCGTCAGGGGATTGGACGCAAGGCCGGTATAGGCGATCTCCTCGTAGCCGTAGTCCTCCTCCAGGGGAATGCCGTCAATGTAAATGACGCCCTCCGCAATCTGGACGGTCTCTCCGGGCAGCGCGATCACGCGCTTAATATAATATGTGCGCTCGTCCCCCGGTATCCTGAACACGATGATGTCGAAACGTTCCGGTTCGCCGAACGCGTAGGACACTTTCTCGAGGATCAGGTGGTTTCCCGACTCAAGCGTGGGATACATCGAAGGGCCTTCCACGACGGTCTTCTGTACGACAAACTTTACGATGAAAAACGCGATCGCGAAGATGACCGCGACATAGATCACGGTCTCCAGCACGGACCTCCACAACGGCTTCTGCCTCAAAGGCTTTCGGTTTTCCTCTCTCAATGCCTGCAAGCGCAGCTCCTCGTTCTCTTTCTGCCGGTAATAATCGACGTTCGCGCGGCGATTTCTCTTTTCTTCCATACCCGCGATCCGATCGTCCGCCGCTTTTTTGTTGAATGATACTCCAAATTCAGACTATCGTTCAGGCTTCACGCTTCTTCAGCATGAGGTCCCAGCTCAGCCCGCACTGCAGGCATTCAAGCGAGAGGTGTTCGAACATGGTGCGGTCGTCGCGGACGGGAACGCCCCATTCGGTGTCGTGGTAGATCTTCAGGCGGTCGTTCGCGTCGGCCCAAGCGCAGTAGGACATGGCAGCTCCTTTCGGCGGCTCGTACAGAGGGCGGACAATGTATTATGAAATTATTCTCGCATGCTTATCCGGAATCCTCAAGGGTGTTTATCCAAATTCAGGCGCGGCTTTACGCCAGCCACTCCCCGTTCAAGGCAGCGATCACGACACTCGCCAGAAGCAGAAAGAGCAGGACGCTGATGGCAAGTCCCAACAGGCTAAGCGCCAGGCCGCACAGCCAGAGCATGGGGTATCGGTTTCTGCTCTTCCGGGTGATGATCGCAATGATCACTCCGATTGCAGAGCAGATCGGCCCGAAAATGATAACATCTGTGTGATTATACGGAGCATGGTTGCCACTCCATAAATAGATCGCAAAGAACAGCAGGGAAAGCAGCCCCATAATCAGGGGTATGAGGATCATAATGATGTTTTCCGACGGTTTCTTCATTATCTATCTGCTTTCTTTAATTGAATGATACTCCAAATTCAGACTATCGTTCAGGTTCGTCGTACGGGAGAGTCAGCGACTCGGTGGGCGTTTGTCGGCCCAGGCGTTTTTCAGTTTTCATTCATCCTCCGAATGGATGGACTATTAATACCAAATGTATGGATACTCTCTCCTTCTGGTATCTTTCCGCTTTCTATGATGCTGCCAAAGACATACTTGGCTTTTGATTTGCCATATTGACGGACATGTCCCGCTTCCTCTTTGCTAGGAATGAACTCAGTCACCTTGTTGGTGGCAATATCAAAGACTACATGCCCAAGATCATCAATGTGATGCTCTCTGCAATAATCTGCCTCTATAGTATGATCATTCTTTTTAAAATTAAGATAAGTGATCATAATAACTGTCCGACTCTTCCTCGTAATTAAGTTGAACGATGCTCCAAATCCGGACTATCGTTCAAGTCAGGCTCGCAATAATCCCTCCTCCTTTTACCAATCTTCATCTTCTGGACAATCGTG
This sequence comes from uncultured Lachnospiraceae bacterium, assembly GCA_964385575.1. Lineage (GTDB taxonomy): Bacteria > Bacillota > Clostridia > Lachnospirales > Lachnospiraceae > RGIG5636. Next base: position 2,257 of record CAYLPO010000023.1, read on the forward strand.
TGTATTTATCCCCGTAAGCTCTTCAATCGTAAGATTTTCATCTAAACAGCATTTGACTATGTTTGCGACCTCAATATCAGTCCACTGGAACATAGCTCTTGGCACTACTATTCCAAATCGTTTGTAGTACTCTTCACATAGACTATCTGCCAACAATTCTGCCTGTGTTTTTTTCTGGGGTGGCAAGGTTTTTTGAAGATCCGCCAGCGCTCTTTTCATGCTTTCTGTAAAATCATCTTCCATCGTATGCCTCCTGTGTTATATCTGAAAATACATTATAGTTGAACGATGCTCCAAATCCGGACTATCGTTCAAGTAATATATCTTGTACTTTGTTTGATTATACCCTGCATCATGTGAGATCGCCATATGATGCTCTCACCAAACTCCCACTGTTAAAGGCTCATCAATCCCCTAAGCGCACCATCTACCAATCCCTCCAAAACTCCGATCAAAGCTGTCGCGGCTATCAGCGCAGCTTCGATCAGAACCAGAATAAACGTCTGACTCCAGACCTGCTTTACGATCGTATAGATGATACAGCCTGCTGCGAAAAGGATGAGTGCCCCCAGAACGATCGAGGAGACGCTCGCCCCGATCTTCATGATGACCTTCAGGAGCAGAAGGATCAATACCACAGGTGCTACGACGATCTTAAGGAGTATTCTCTTACCGGACATATCATTGTCCTCCTTTCATAGGATTATATTTATTGTAACCCTATGACTGATCCCCCTTAAGGATGTCATAAGCTAATACCGGAAGGATCTCCGCCCGTTCCAAACCTCTTATAATAAAAGCGGGGCCTTGCATCGCAAAGTCCCACTATAATTGACGGTATTTCCTCGTTGTTCAGATGTTTCCCTCAACGTCACAGGGAATGCGAGTCACAGCGGAAAGAGCTACATACGGGTACGTCCTTTTCTCCTCAACCCTCTGTTTGACGCTCACATTCACTTCAGCATCTGCCCCTCCATCGCGCAGCTTACTTTCAAGCGCTTTCCCAACTTGCTCTACATGTTCAGCACATCTGCAAAAGCCCGCTATAAAATGTTTATCTTTCACAATCCCAATATAACGATTGAAGGACTCACAAAGATTTTTGTGAGGATAGTTGCCATAGAACAGTGTGTCTGGACATGGCGCTATATAGGCGTCTGCCATGATATTAAAACCGACGTTTACTCGTGCTTCATATCTGAAGTTCTCCTTAACCGTGCGTTTTCTCAAAAGCCCTTCCTGCCTCTCGTCGCAAATGAAGTGTTTTTGCTTCACCAAATCAACGAGGCGCTCCTTGGAGATAGCAAGGAGGACATCTGATGCTTCCTCCACATACTCATCGGAAAGGGGTTCAAGGGGTGCTTGCACTTTTTCCGGTTTTGCCTCTGCCGCCACTTCTTTCTTCACGTCATCGATTATTCCCATCTCTATTCTCCTTTTGCTTCGCCCATTCATTTTCCTCCTTTACGGCAAAAAATCGAATGTAGCTGTCGCCCTCCTCGTCCGTAACGTCCACTTCGTAAAAATCATAACCGTACACGTCCGGCGTCTTCTGCCCCGGAGCAAGCCTCACCTGTTTGGCATGGCCTTCGGGCAGCTTGTCCACGATTATAAAATTACCGCTGTAACTGATGTCGTCAGGTTTATATCCACTAATACAGGCTTTTGTATATTTCATCTTATACCTCCCTGAAATGAATCTCAAGATGTCAGCAAAAGCAACCGTCGAGGTTCACTAACCTCCAGTACCCCTGCATTTCATGCTAAACCAATTTCGAAAGATCTGCACAAGGATGTATGTATCGGGGCAGCCGTAGCTGCCCCTGTCTGTCAGCCGATCTCCGGATCCGAAGCATCCGCTTCCACCACTTCATACTCATCAGATGCCCGTAACTTCATCCGGTGGTCCAGAAATCGCTCAATATCAAAGCTCAGCCTTTCATTGTAATCCGCTGTGTACTTGTAGTTCGGGTGCTGCGTGAGATCATATTTTTCGGACAGGAAAGGTCGGACGCCCCTGAGCTGCAGCACACACTTACTGCCGTTTAAGACCGCGATCTCATCCCGGCTCATAAGCTCCTTCCCGAGCTTCTGATAGTTCGTACCGTAGCTGGGGCTATTGCCCCGTGAGTCCGAAGTATTGAACGTGTCGATCGTCTCCTTGCCCAGTGCTTCCGAGAGATCTTTCAGCGTGCCCGGTTCGGAGCCTCCGAGGAAGAGCTGCGAGTCCATGTTGCCAATGATCGTATCGGCATTGTCCTTATAGATCGCCTTCAGCTGCGACTTCGCCTGCAGCACCAGACATGCGCTGATCTCACGGCTCCGGATCGTCGCGACCAGCTTTTCTAGGTTCGGGATCTGGCCTATGTTGGCCGCCTCATCGATCAGACACCGGACATGCACCGGGAGCCTGCCGCCATAAACATCATCCGCTTTCTCGCACAGCAGGTTGAAAAGCTGCGTGTAGATCATGCTGATCAGGAAGTTGAAAGAACCATCGGTATCAGACATCATCAAGAACAATGCGGTCTTTCGGTCACCCAGCGTATCCAGTTCGAGCTCATCATACATCGTGATCTCCCGCACCTCCTGGATGTCAAACGGAGCGAGTCTGGCGCCGGCACTCACCAGGATCGACTTCAGTGTTTTGCCTGCCGCGAGCTTGAACTTCGCATATTGACGGACAGCAAAGTGATCCGGGGCCTTTTTCTTCAGCGCTTCAAACATCAGATCGACCGGGTTCTGATAGTCTTCATCATCCTCACGGACCTCCATGGCATTGATGAATTCGATCAGGGTCGCAAAGTTCTGCTCCTCCACCGGCGCCTCGTAATGGATATATCCGATGAGTGCGCAGTACAGAAGGGTCTCCGCCTTGTCCCAGAACGGATCGGAGCTCTTTCCTTCTCCCTTCGTGTTCGCCATCAGCGTCGTCACCAGCTTCAGGATATCCTTTTCGCTGTGGATATAAGCGAAGGGGTTGTAGTGCATGGACTTCATGAAGTTAATCGTATTGAAGATCCGGATCTGGTAGCCTGCCCTTACGAACGCGTTCCCGACCTCTGGAAGCGTAGTGCCTTTTGGATCCGTCAAAACATACGAACTGTGCAGCTGGAGCAGGTTCGGTTTAATGAAGAAGCGGGTCTTTCCGGAGCCGGATCCTCCCACGATCAGCACGTTCTTATTTCGGGCATTGGCCGGGTCCTTCGGACGACTGCTCATTGTCAGGCGCTCCGTTTGGGTGAGGATGACATTGTTCGCAAAGACCGGATCCATGAACGGCTCGATATCGGCAGGAGTCCCCCACCTGGCGGATCCGTACTCCTCATTTGGCCGGAACTTCTTCTTATTCTGGCTTCTGAGGAAGACCGCCAGGCGGAGCCCTGCCCCGCAGACCGTTCCGGTCAGAAGATCTGCGGGATACAGGCTGGGCATAGGGTTCGAAAAAGCAGGACGCAGCATCATAAAAAATGAGAAGCTCCTTGCCGAAAGATCCACTCCTTCCGCCAGCCGCCAGGCCTCGCCGATGTTCGTACACAGCAGGCCGAACAGGATATACGGGATCGACAGGATCAGAAACTTATTCAGCTGTTTAGCGTCAATGCTCATCGATCCAGGCTCCTCTCCTTCTGTCGGTTTCTGCTCTTCACCGCCAGCTCCTGCACGCGGTCCTTCAGTTTGGCCAGCTGTTTCAGCACGCTGGGTTTACTTTCGTGCTTAAGAAAGTCCGTGGAGTAAGCACGAAAGGCAGCGGTCATGGCGTCAGCATCCCTGGCTTTAAAAAAGCAGAGGTATTTGGCGATACCGCTGCTCTTGTCCTTCGTGATGGCATAATCGATGCCGTATGCCCTGAGATATTTCTCAAGCCCCCTCAGATCCGTCTGGGCAATGTCAATGCTGGTGACGCCCTGATTTTGCCCGATCAGCTGCTTGACCGTCTGCTTCCCTGTGGGCTTGCCCGGTACGCCTCCGTTCTTCTCGGAAGCCGCCCTCTTACGCGCCTCATCAAATCTATGAAACGCAGACATGATTGCCCTGGCGGTCAGCCTGGTCGTCGAGACAGCCAGATTGATCGTCCTGTTTTCAATCTCCTCCTGCATAAACCATCACCTCCCTTCCTTGCGATATAAAAGGCAGGTCATCGTTCATCGCGATCCTGCCGTGTCCTGTGGGCTTCTTTCGTATCATGACTTTTCCCAGGCCTCTCTGCTGCGTTTTTCGCAGCCTCCTGCAGGCCTTGAACCATCTCATCCGGAAGCGGGATCACATTGATGCCCTTTCCCATCTTTACAAACATTTCCGGCTGATGAAACAGATCCGCATAGCGGTCCATCTGTTCCTGCGTCAGGGATCCGAAGCCATCATCCGTAAGACCCACGACCACGAACGGACCGGCCACCACATCATAGAGATCGCCTTTTTCGTCGCGAAGTCCTCTGTTTAAGGGGAGGCCCATCAGCTTCCCTTCCTCGTTCATCATCAGACCGACCGGCTCATCAAACGGATAGATGACCTCGATATAGCCGCCGACAGCTGCCTGCAGATCCTCCAGGGAAGTCCCCATCTCCATAGGTCTGGGATACTGGTCCGGTTCCACCATGAGGACATTCATCCTGTCAGACGCGGGACCAGCGCCATATGCCGCAGCCGGTTCGCGGATCTGACCAGACTCCGGTTCCAGGATTCTCTCGCGGCTCTCCATCATCCGCTTCTCATGAGCCGTGGCCTTTTCGAAGATCTGCGTCTTCGCGTCGTAGTGATAGGCCTCATCACCAAGACGGTCTTCAGGCTGAACTTCCGTCTCATTGATCGAAGAGATCATGTCATTCAGTACCGCCACATTGGGAGCTCCATCATCCGGAAGCAGCAGGACCTCATGGACGGAAGAAGGGAGAAGGAAGAAGTCTCCCTTGACAGCCTCAGAAGCACGTTTGAAAAAGTCCGGATAGCCGAGAATTCCTGCACCGTTTCTTCCATCTGGGACGGTCGCCACCATTAGAAAACGTTCTTCGGAAGGCGCCGGATCAACAGCATCGGGCATTCCTAACATCTCTGCGATCATATCCCCTATCGGACGGACCACCATAGGGTTTTTCACCGGCGCCAGACGCTCCGCATCAGCCATCAGCTGTCTGGGCGTGATGCCATAGCCTGCTAACATCTCATTCGTGATCAGGACCGTGGCCTCCCTGCCATCCAAGCTTTCCAGCTGGAAACGGTAGACGATAGAGATATCTTCGATCTCCTTGTGGGGTACCGACTTCAGCATAGCCCGGTTCGCGTCTGTCGGGACTGCCTGCATGACGATGTTGTGCTTCATCACCTCGTAATCGGACAGGGAGATGGCCGCCATCTGCGGGATATGCGCGGCGGCTTCCCGGGCAGTGGCTGTGATCTGGTCGAGCGCTTCGAACATGGACATCCCATGCTGTACCTGGTCATACACGCTGTGCAGGTTCAGGTTCGCGCCCGCCCTGCTGTCCTTCGGGGCAAGGAAGATGCCGGTATAGGATTCACCCTGAAGCTTATCCACGTTTCGGATCTCCACGTTCATCTCCGGAAAGTGGTTCCGGAGCGCATCGAGTACCTCTTCCAAAAACTGTTCATAACCCATATATTATTCCTCCTTAGATCAAACGCAGCGCCTGATGGCAGACGCCGTCTTCATCAAGTGCCTTCCCTGTATTGTCCCGGAAAAACTTCTTCACCCGGAAGCGATCGATCTCATCTGGTGTGACCACAAACCGGTCCTTATTCAGTTTGATCACCACGACCGGGCTTAAAAGGCATTTTCCATCCACCGCCTGGACCTCGGCTCCTTCCTCGTACAGGTAGTAGAGATCCGAGGCTCCAGGGATCTGCCGGATCGCGCTGTGCTCATCCAGCCAAGGACAGATCCGAAGGAGAATTTCAAACCGGAAGGTCCCGTAATCCTGCGACTGGCAAAACAGCATTGCCAGAGATTCCTCTTCCGGCGATTCCGATTCAGGCTGAAAGGCCAGTTCATAGTCCGGCTGTTCCCGTCTTGCGGCGGCCAGATGTTCATACATGCGGATATTTCGGGCCATTACCTCCTGATCATCCGAAACGGGTTTGTCACCTTTTCGATCCAGATCCACGAGATCAAAAAGATACGTCTGGATCTCTTCAAGCAGATCGATCGTCTCGAAGAATTCATCGATCACATTGTCCAGACAGATAAGGACTTCTTCGTAATCTTTGCAGCATTCAATGTCTATATCGGTCTCGATTGATGCTTCAATCAAGATCTGCAAGTTTCTCAGAATCTCCTGAGCATACCTATCGGTTGCATGTTTCTTAGTCATGATCATTTCCTTTCTTCTCAATAAAAAACACCCCTGTGATAAGGGTGTGGACCAATGATGAGGCAGGCATTGCTGTCTCAAGTTTCATGTGCTGTTTTGTTATCGGTCATCGCTCCTGCTCGCGCAGTTTCTTACGCTGCCACTGCTCCAGAAGTTTAATGATCTGGTCCTGCATCTGCTGGATCGTATAAGACCGCGGAAAATATTTGCGGAGCATTTCATTTCGAAAAGTGACCCGTTCCAGATCTCCTTTCTTCACTTCGTTCATGATCTCCAAAGCAGTTTCTTCTGTGAATTGTCCCTCCTGGCTCAGCTTCTTCATTCGTTGAGCTTGGGACAAGGACGGTGCAGTCTGGCAATAGTCCATCGCTTCCAGAAACATCTCCTGTTCTTCTGGTTTCAAGTATGAGAGTTCAACAGCCGGGTTGAAGGAGATCTTCTTCTGATCGACCAGGTCCAGAACCTCTGGGATGAGGTTGGTGAGGCGGATATAGCGCTGAACTTGTCTACCACTTTCTCCTGTATTCTGACCAAGGACATCTGCTGCTTTTAACTTGTCGACAACTTGTCGCGAAGTTCCCTCTGCCTGCAAATCAGACCTTTCACCCTGATGCTTTAATGCCTCCAGCTTCATCTTGTACGCAAACGCACGTTCACTCGGCAGGATCATTTCCCTCTGCAGATTCGAGTCCACCATCAGCACGGTTGCAGCGTCATCATCCATCTCCCGCACGATTACCGGCACTTCCGCAAGTCCCGCCGCCTCTGCCGCATGTGCCCTGCGATGACCAGAAATGATCTCATATCTTCCATCCTCCGTCGGCCTTGCGATCAACGGCGTCAAAACGCCAAACTGCGCGATACTTTCTACCGTCCGTAACATCGCTTCATCCTCCACTACTTTGAACGGGTGATCCTTAAAAGGCACGAGTTCTCCCAGAGGAATCTTTCGAATACGTTCCAGCTGTGCCTCCGCGCGGCTCTCATCCGTCTCAAAGATGTCATCGTAGCTGCTCAAGCTGATGTTTCCGCCTTTTTTCGGCATTTCGGATCACCTCCTTCGTCAGTTCTTTGTATGCAGCAGCCACCTTTCCGCCCGGGTCATGAACATAGATGCTCTTGCCTTCCGCGCTGATCTCTGCAGCCCGGACAGATCGTGGAATCTCGGTAGCAAACACCTTCAACCTGCTCCCATAAGTCTCCCGGATCAGAGCACTGATCTTCTTTGCAACATTCGTCCTGCCATCCACCATGGTCAGGAGGATCCCTTCGATCCGAAGTCCCGGATTGATCTGCCGTTTTACTTTGTTCACCGTTTGAAGCAGCTGCTCCAGACCTTTTGCGGACAGATACTGAGCCTGAACCGGCACGATCAACTGGTCGGATGCCGCAAGGGCATTGACCGTCAGCATGCCCAGCGACGGCATACAGTCCAGGATGATAAAGTCATAGTCTTTGCGCAACGGCTTCAGAACCTGTTTCAGGATGGACTCACGGCTCATCGCATTGACCAGAAACACTTCCAGTCCGGACAGTTCGATATTTGCAGGCATCAGATCCACACCCTCCGGATGAGTCAGGATCCCTTCTTTCACCTCAATCGGCTCATCCATAATGACCTTCTGCATCTGGTCTGCGATCGTGACGGGAAGCTCATCCGGCCTTGGATAACCCAGGCTGATCGTTAGGGATGCCTGAGGATCCATATCCACTAACAGAACCTTCTTTTCTTCCTGTGCCAACCCGATACCAAGGTTCTCAGCGGTAAAGGTTTTCCCGACACCGCCTTTCTGGTTGGCGCAGCACAGGATGGTCGCATTCTTCTGCATTACTCATCACCTCCTTCACAAACGCATGCATGCCATGTCACAATTCTCCTGAGCCTGCATTTCTGTTGCGTTATAAAGTGCCGTCATCAGGAACTGTGTCATATCCTGAATTCCAGACTTCTTTTCAGAAAGGCATTCCAGTACATACAGCAGGTGATCATAGGTCAACTTCATGAACTGCGCCTTTACTTCCCTTGCCGACTTCTTATTCCCACCGATCATGAACCACGCCCGGTCGGAACTGCAAGCATCCACAAGAAGCGATAGAATGGCATCTATGGTCTCTTTGTACCGGGGATAGACATGTTTCACGAGGTCGATCTCCAATGCGTTTCGAAAATGGGTCTCGTAAGATCTTCTCGCTCTCATCTCATTGTCTGTCACATCAGATGGAATCAGATTCGTATCACTCGGATCAGTATCTTTCATCTCAGTATTACTCATCTCAGTATTATTACCGTTTGATTTCGGAAATTCCTGAAATGTGTCTTTCATACATCCGGGAGTATGATTTTCATACTTCTGCAAGTTCGGTTTTGTAACGTCTGCGATAAAGTTTTTCACATAGATCAGGTTCGGTCGTCCAAGCCCCCGGCGCTTCCGTTCAATCAGGCCGACATTCGATTCAAGCTCATCCAACAGCTTTACCGCCTTCTGCCTGGCGCACCCTAAAGCATTCATGATCTCCTCAATCGTAAACACGATATAGACCCGGCCTTCCTTATCGATCCAGCCGTTCTTCGCAGACAGGTTCATCCGGTCCAGCAGGATCCCATACAATGTCTTAGCTTCCGTAGATACCCTTCGAAAGAACGGGACCGTAAATAAAACCTTCGGGACCCGATAGAAGGAAAACTGCTCCGCCTGCAGGCCGTAAAAGTAATCAAACATCCATTCTCACCACCTCCGGTCCGGGAATCGGATCCGTTTTCAAGGGCCGTCTGCGGAAGATCTCTTCCTCTCTTTTAAACGGGCAGCGTGTAAACAGACATGATCTGTATTTGAACTCCGGCTGGTGATACATGCATTTCGCACAACTCTCCGGTTTCCTTCTGGCTTCTCCCTCCTTCGGGATCTTTTTCATCAGAGCCTCATAGTAGCGGAACCGCTGCAGATCTTTATCTTGCATGAGCGTATCCTCCTTCCGTAATCTTCTTTTGAGGTGTCTTCCCTTCGTTTTCCCGCATCCAGACTCTCAAGTCCTTATAGCAGACCGCGGCCACGCAGGGACGGCCCTGTGCATAGGGGCAGCCGTCACATTTTTTCTCCTTCTCGGACTTCACGACTTCTGCCAGGTAATAACAGTTCTCTCTTCCGAGCGTGCACCCGACCTTCCGGTTCTTCCAGAAGAAACAGTTCCTGCAGTCATGAGGGCGATCGGCATAGTAGCGGACGCCGTCGATCAATTTGGTTTTCTTATTGCTCGTCTTCATTTCATACCTCCTTTTTTTCTGTTTCGGAGCCAATAAAAAAAAGCGCATCCATTTACTGCTCCTCGCAGGTCATGAATGCGCTATGTATAAAGATCCCATTTTTTAACTGTTTCTTCGTGTACTAATTCGTGGACGAGTTTTCGTTCTGAGGC
>CAYLPO010000024.1:0-7015 GCA_964385575.1 uncultured Lachnospiraceae bacterium
AACGCAGACGAATGCTCAGGGCAATGTCGTTGCGATCGAAGAAACATTCGCAGACACAAGCAGCGACACGCCGACGCCCGGCAGCACGACCTTCTACATCGTGAACACTGCGCTGAAGGACGGCCTGCCCGAGCAGGACGAGATCGCCATGATCGTTTTCGCGCTGCAGACGCTCTACGGCGTGCGGCGTGCGGTGCTTCCAATCGGGATCGCGGCGGCGATCATTGCCCTCATCTGCTTTATCAGTCTGATGGCGACGGCGGCACACAGACCGCGCACGGAGGAGTTGTTCGGCAGCCCGACGGAGAAATTCCCGCTGGATCTGGCCCTCATCATTTATGTGGCTGCAGCGGCGATCACGCTCGGACTTATCATAGAGTGCGCGTCCTGGTCCGACCTGCTCATGTTCGTGTTGATCGCGGCGGCGCTCGTGGTGTTCGACTGCGTGCTTCTGGGACTGCTGATCGAGTTTGCGGCGCGGCTGAAGCGTCACACGCTGCTCCGCACGGGGATGTTTTATAACTTCTTCCGCGTGGTCGGCAAGGGCCTGGCACATGTCGGGCGCGGCCTGGCAGATTTCGGTCATCACCTGCCCCTGATCTGGAAGACGGTGCTGATCATCATCGGCGTGACCGTGCTGGAGGCTGTCATGTTCGGCGTGTTTGTGATCGGTATGTGGGAGCCGGAAGGGTTCCTGGTCTTCGCGGTCATCGAGAAGATCATCGTGATCCCGATCGTGATCACCGCGGTCATCAGCATGCGGAAACTCCAGAAGGGTGGGCGTGCGCTCGCGGCAGGAGACCTCGCGTATCACACCGACACCCGTCGGATGCACTGGGATCTGAAGGAGCACGGCGAGAACCTGAACAATATCGCCGGCGGTATGGCCATCGCGGTCGAGGAACGCATGAAGTCGGAGCGCATGAAGACCGAGCTGATCACGAACGTGTCGCATGACATTAAGACCCCGCTGACGTCGGTCATCAACTACGCGTCGCTGATCGGTGAGGAGGCGGCAGCGTGCAGCCGGGCGGCGGAGGAAGCCTCTGCAGAGGCGGGCGCTGCGGGCAATGCTGAGGCCGGTGCTGCAGACACAGTCGCCTGCACGGCAGAGCGCCGGGCAAAGCTCGCGGAGTATTCCGAGGTGCTCGTGCGTCAGTCCGACCGCCTGAAGCGGCTGCTCGAGGACCTGGTCGAGGCCTCGAAGGCGCAGAGCGGGACGCTCGACGTGAACCTGATGCCCTGCGACGCAGGCGTCTTCCTCACGCAGGCGGACGGGGAGTACGAGGAGAAGCTGCGGGCGGCGGCATTGTCCCTGGTCGTGAAGCAGCCGGACCATCCGGTCATGATCATGGCCGACGGACGCCGGATGTGGCGGATCTTCGACAACCTGATGAACAATGTCTGCAAGTACGCCCAGCCCGACACCCGCGTGTATATGTCGCTGGAGGAGCGGGCAGGAGAGAATGGCGCGGAGGCGGTCATCGTATTGAAGAACACCTCGCGCGACGCCCTCGACATGACCGAGGAGGAGCTGATGGAGCGCTTCGTGCGCGGCGATGAGGCCCGCTCGACCGACGGGAACGGCCTGGGTTTGTCCATCGCGAAGAGCCTCGCCGAGCTGCAGGGCGGAAGCCTGCATCTGGAGATCGACGGGGATCTGTTTAAGGCAGTGCTGGAGTTTCCGGTGATCTCGTAGTACATTTCTAACATACCACTGCATTGTGCCTGTTCGCGGGCGGAAACGCGCAGTGGTATTTTTGTGCGAAAAAATGCGGCAAATTGCGCGATTTTCGAGCTGTGGAGCCGAAGATTACGGCTGTAAATATGCGTACCATGAGAACAACCGAAGGCTGCGCAAATGAAATGATCGTCAGGAGGAGAAGAGATGCACCTGTTACATATTTTAAACATGGTGATCGGTCTGTGCTTTCTGTTCTGTTATTCCTATCAACTGGTATATATCCCCGTGGTGTGGCGGCACAGATACAAAAATCGGCAGGAAGGGCGGGTGCAGGTGCAGACTGAGATCTCGGCCGAAGGCGGAGCGGCCGTGTCCCGTGTGGCCCGTGATTACGCAGTCCTCATCTGTGCACGAAATGAGGAGACCGTCATCCGCGATCTTATCGAGAGTCTGAAGGCACAGACCTATCCGCAGCGGCGGCTGCACATTTTCGTGCTCGCGGATAACTGCACGGACCGGACGGCCGACATTGCCCGCGCGGCGGGAGCCCGGGTGTATACCCGGGAAAACCAGGAGCAGGTCGGAAAAGGCTATGCCCTAGAGGAGCTCCTTATGTATCTGCACGAGGATCATCCTGCGGGATTTGATGGGTATTTTGTGTTCGACGCGGACAATCTCCTGGCGCCGGACTACATTGCCCGGATGGACCGAATGTTCGCGGAGGGACATGAGATCATCACGAGCTACCGCAACAGCAAGAACTACGGCTCCAACTGGATCAGCGCGGGTTATGCACTCTGGTTTCTGCGTGAAAGCCGTTATCTGAACCACGCGCGGTATCTCCTGGGGACCAGCTGCGCGGTGAGCGGGACCGGGTTCGCGTTCTCGCGTGCGGTGGCGGAGGAGGTCGCCGGCTGGCCGTACCATCTGCTGACCGAGGATATCGAGTTTTCCATCGACCAGATCACGCACGGTCGGAAGATCGCGTTCTGCGAGGACGCGGTGCTCTATGACGAGCAGCCGGTGACGTTCGGGCAGTCGGTCCGCCAGCGGATGCGCTGGGTGCGCGGGTATCTGCAGGTGTTCCGCGGCTACGGCGGACGGCTGTTCGCGGGGATCGCGCGCGGAGACTTTTCCTGCTACGACATGATCATGAATATCTTCCCGGCGTTCATCCTTTCGGCAGCGTCGATCGCGGTCAATGCCGTCCTGACGATCCTGAACGTACAGTCGGGCGCAGGGTTGGGTCCGACCGCGGCTTCGGCATTGGCCGCCGCATTGCAGATGTACGCAACCATGTTCCTGATTGGCGCGGTCACCACGGTCACCGAGTGGCAGCAGATCCGGACAGATCCCGCGCGGAAGATCCTGTATATGTTCACGTTCCCGCTGTTCATGTTCACGTACGGGCCCGTAGCAGTGCTGGCGTTGTTTAAGGATACGGGGTGGAAGCCGATCGAGCATACGGTGACGGCGGAAAGCATGGAAGAGAACAGGTCGTTTGACAAAGCATCTCGTAGATGTTATATTAACCACGGTTGATAGCGAGGATTTTATCCATCAGACCAAACGAACCCCCCGGGACCGGAGACTCCCGAGGGGTTCTTCGTGTTACAAGTCAGCCGTAACTGTACTTACGATACACGCATCGTTGGGCTGGTTACTGTTTCTGGTCGTTGTCCAGCCACTTGCAGATGTAATACGTAATTACATCTGCTGTGACAGCGATCATAATAGCGAGGATCACGCCCATCTGACTCACTTCCTCTCTGATGCCAGATTGGAGACAGCAACCCACGAAACGAGAAGATCATAACACGAAACATAAGATATTTCAATTGTGTTATTCCGGAAGATATAAAAGAGAAAAAAGCTTGGTACTGTATGACAAGATATCTTTGCTATAATAAAATCATGATCTACATTATCCGCCATGGAAAAACCGAACTGAACCAAGCAGGCGCCCTGCAGGGCCGAAGCGACCACCCGCTGAATGAGGAGGGCATCGCGCAGGCGAAAGAGGCCGGTGCGCGCTTCCGCGTGGCCGGGATCACGTTTGACCGCATTTATTCGAGTCCACTGATCCGCGCCGTGCAGACGGCGGAGCTGGCGGTGGGAGATGGGACCGCTGAGATCCTCATCGACGACCGCCTCATCGAAATGGACTACGGCCCCTACGAGGGGATGACGCTGGAGAACCCCGCGCCCGAGGTGCTCGAGTTCTTCCGAGATTTCGTGCATAACCCCGCCCCGGACGGCATGGAGCAGCTCTCGTCCGTGACCGGGCGGCTCGGAGAGTTTCTGGAGGAGCTTCGCGCAGAACTGCTGCGGGCAGAGGCGGCTTCTCGGGGCAGTCACGCGGAGCGGGACGTGAGCATTGCCCGCGAGGCGAACATCCTGATCTCTACGCATGCGATCGCCATGAAAGGTGCGCTCGAATATCTGACCCCGGCGTCCGGCGGCAGCTACTGGTCGAAGTACATCGGGAACTGCGCGGTGTATGTGACAGAGCTGACGGAGGACGGCTTTACGGTGCCGGTGGAGTGGACGCCCGGGAAAGGAACCCCGCCGGAGGTCCGTCCATGATCTATGTCATCGCCGATATCCACGGCTGCTATGCCGAATACCGTGAGCTTCTGGAGCAGATCGGCTTCTCCGACGCGGACACGCTCTACGTTCTGGGCGACGCGGTCGACCGCGGCCCTGAGCCCGTCCGTGTGCTGCAGGATCTGATGATGCGCCCGAATGCGTTCCTGATCTGCGGAAATCACGAGTACATGATGCTGAAAGTCGTGAAGAAGCTCGCGGTCGAGATCACCGAGGAGAATGCCGGGACGCAGGTCGGCGAAGATGAGCTGTGGAACTTCACCTACTGGATGAAGGACGGCGGCGGGACCACCTGCCGGCAGTTTACGGCGCTGCCGCACGAGGAGCAGGAGGACATCATCGACTATGTCGGGGACGGCGAGCTCTATGTGCGCGTCGCGGCGGGCGGACGCCGGTATGTCCTGGTGCATGCTGGCCTGGGCAATGCCCCGGCCGGGAAAGAACGCAGCCCCGGTTACTTCGACGAAGACCTCGACATCGACGCGCTCACCCCGGCGGATCTTTTGATGACCCGTCCGGATTATGGAAGGCGGTATTTCCGCGACCCGAACACGTTTCTTGTGACCGGGCACACGCCGACGGTGAACATCCGCGCGGACAGGCAGCCGTTGGTCTATGAGGAAAACGGGCACATTGCTATCGACTGCGGCTGCGTGTTCGGCGGACGGCTCGCGGCGCTGCGGCTGGACGACGGCGCAGTGTTCTATATCGACGCAAAGAAGGACGAAGAAATTGAGTGACTTAGCGGACCGTGAACAGGAAAAGACGGTCCGAGGGTATCATAACGGGTGTTATTTTTAGTTTTGCCCTCCCGAAAAGGGCTTAAAGGAGATCATTATGAAAGTCTTAGCTGTCAACGGCAGCCCGCGCCCCGCGGGCAATGACGCGTATCTGTTAAAAGCCATGCTCGCTGCCGCGGAGAAAGCCGGCAGCGAGACTGAGTTCGTCCAGCTCTCGGCGCTGAACTTCCGCGGCTGCAGAAGCTGCTTCGCCTGCAAGCTCGACATGGAGCCCTGGCGCTCGAACTGCGCCTGTGCGGTGCAGGACGACCTGACCTCGGTTCTCGAGAAGATCGACGCGGAGACGGACATCCTGCTGGTCGCGGCGCCCATCTACTTCGGCGGCCTTTGCGCGGATGTCTACGCGTTCTTCGAGCGGTTGTTCTTCCCGGCGCTGAATTATGACACGGGCCACACCGTGAACCGCAAGCGCCGCATTCCCTGCGCGTTCATCACGACGCAGAATCACGATGTGCCGGATCCCTACCTGCCGCTGGTTGCGAACTATAAGGGCTGCATGGAGCGCCTGGTCGGTCCCTGTGAAACCCTGATGGCGGTCGAGACCGCGCAGTTCACGGATTACTCGCACTATGTCAGCAGCATGTTCGACGTGCCGCGCCGCGAGACCCGCCGGTTCACGCCCGAGTCGGAGGATGTGAAGGCAGCGGAGGCGCTGATGGAGAAGCTGATCGCGCAGGCGCGATGATGTATGAAGAAAGGAAGATACATGAAAAATACGTATTTTGACGAGATCAACTACCGCTTCGGCTTTGGCGCCATGCGCCTGCCCATGAACGGCGAGGAAGTGGACCTCGAGGAGACCGCCCGCATGGTCGACGCGTTCCTCGCGGCGGGCTTTAACTACTTCGACACGGCGCACGGCTACATTGACGGGAAGAGTGAGCTGGCCCTGCGCGAGTGCCTGACGAAGCGCTACCCGCGCGACGCCTACGTCTTCGCGAACAAGCTCACCGAGCCCTTCTTCCGCAAAGAAGAGGACATCCGCCCGTTCTTCCAGAGCCAGCTGGAAGCCTGCGGCGTCGAGTACTTCGACTTCTACCTGATGCACGCGCAGAACGCCGAATTCTTCGAGAAGTTCAAGCGCTGCCGCGCCTACGAGACCGCGTTCGCGCTGAAGGAGGAGGGGAAGATCCGCCACGTCGGCATCTCGTTCCACGACCGCGCGTCCGTGCTGGATCAGATCCTGACCGAGTATCCGCAGATCGAGGCGGTCCAGATCCAGTTCAACTACCTCGACATGGAGGATCCGGCCATCGAGTGCCGCAACTGCTATGAGGTCTGCCAGAAGCATAACACGCCCGTGATCGTCATGGAGCCCGTGAAGGGCGGCTCGCTGGCCTCGCTGATCCCCGGCGCGGATGAGATCTTCGCGGATCTGCAGAAGAAGACCGGAAGCACGGAGTCGCAGGCGGCGTTCGCGCTGCGCTTCACGGCCTCGTTCCCGGGGAACATGATGATCCTGTCCGGCATGAGCAGCCTCGCGCAGATGGAGGACAATGTCGCGGTGATGAAAGACCCGGCCCCTCTGACGGACGAGGAGAAGGCCGCAGCGGCCGAGATCACAAAGGTTTACTACTCGAAGGAGATGATCCCCTGCACGGCGTGCCGGTACTGCATTGAGGAGAATCATTGCCCGAAGAAGATCGCGATTCCGCAGCTGTTCGCGGACATGAACGCGCGGAAGATCTACGGCGGCATGGCCGGCGGCTGGTACTATATGGTTCATACGCAGAATGCGGGCAAGGCCTCCGACTGCGTGGGCTGCGGCGGCTGTGAGCACGTCTGCCCGCAGAAGCTGCCCATCCGTGAGTATCTGGCGCAGGTCGCCGCGGAGTTCGAGAAGGAAGAGGCATAACGAACCCACCGAATCTGTTCTGTATTTCAGAAAAACCAGAACGAAAACGCGATTCCGTATTGAACGGGA
>CAYLPO010000024.1:7025-11801 GCA_964385575.1 uncultured Lachnospiraceae bacterium
ATAATGGTGCCATACTGGCGGAATTTGGCGCCGCATGCGGCTTCCCGGCCGCACTCGCAGGAGAGCTGAAGGAAAACATGACTATCTTTGATATCATATCTCTGATCGGTGGTCTGGCGCTGTTTTTGTATGGTATGCGCGTGATGGGAGACGGACTGCAGTCCGGTTCTTCCGGCGCGCTGAAAGCGGTCATGGAGCGGGTCACGAATAACCCGCTGAAAGCATTTCTTCTGGGACTGGGCGTCACCGCGGTCATCCAGTCCTCCACCGCGACGATCGTGATCACATCCGGTCTGGTCGCGGCGGGCATCCTTTCCCTGCATCAGTCTCTGGGCATCATCATCGGCGCGAACGTCGGCACCACGGTCACCGGCCAGATCATCCGTCTGCTGGACCTGGACTCGTCCGCGACTTCGTGGATGCAGTTTTTCAAACCTTCTACGCTGGCTCCCATTGCCCTGATCCTAGGCATCATCCTGATCATGGGATTTAAGAAGAAGAACTCGCAGACCGCGGGCAATGTCGCGATCGGCTTCGGCATCCTGTTTACCGGTCTTTTGAACATGACGAACGCGGTCGATGCGCTGACCACCTCCGGCGCGCTGGAGGGTCTGATTGCGGGCATCGGAAATAACCACGTCCTGGGCTATCTCGCCGGTGCGGGCGTCGCCTTCGTGCTGCAGAGCTCGTCGGCTTCGGTCGGTATCCTGCAGGCGTTCTCCCAGTCCGGCCTGCTGACGTTTAACGGGGTCTATGCGATCATCGTCGGCATCTACCTGGGAGACTGTGTGACGACCTGGATCGTCTGTTCCATCGGCGCGGGAGCGGATCAGAAGCGCGTCGGCGTCGTGAACGTCATTTATAACCTGTTTAAATCCGCGCTGGTGCTGGCGGTCGTGGCCGTCATCCACCGGATCGGGCTGCTGGACTTTATCTGGAACAATGTGGTGGATTCGGGCGTCATCGCGAACATGAACACCGTGTTCAACCTTGGCTGCGCGGTGGTGCTGATCCCGTTTGTGGGCCTGTTTGAGCGTGCCTCCAGACGGCTGGTGAAAGATGATCAGGTCCCGGTGAGCCGCTTCCACGAGAAGCTCGAGGCGCTGAACACCGCATTCTTCAACACGCCGGCGCTGGCGTTGAACAGCTGCTACGACATCCTGAGCACGACGTTCACGGTGTCCCGCGCGAACCTCGCGAAGGCGTTCGGGCTGCTGAATCGTTACGATGAGAAGATCATGGCCGAGATCGACGCCGACGAGGCCGACATTGACCTCATGACCGATGAAGCCAGCAAATACATGGTGAACGTCCTGCCGCATCTGGTAGAAGATCTGCATGTATCCATTCTGAACCAGTATTACCGCGACGTGACCGAGTTTGAGCGTCTGGGCGACGCCGCGGTGGATATCGCGGAGGCTGCGCAGGAGATGGCCGAGAGCCGGCTGGAACTGTCGGCGACCGCGAAAGCCGAGATGAAGGTCATGGAGGAACTGACGGACCGGATCATCGAGAATGCCTGGCAGGGATTTGAGAACCGTGATGTCGAGGCTGCCTACCGCGTGCTCCCCATGGAAGAGGTCGCGGATGAGTTCCTGGATGCCCTGAAGGAGAACCACCTGAAGCGCATGTCCAGCGGCGAGTGTAATGTACTGATCGATTCGTACTACACGAACCTGCTCGCAAGCTTGAAGCGCGTCGCGGGCATCTGTGCCAATGTCGCGGTCGCCACCATTGTCCGTGTCACCCCGGAGCTCGCGAACGAGAAGCACACGTATTTCGTCTCGCTGCGGTCCGGGAAAGACGAGGCATTCAATGCCTCCTATGATGCCGCCCGCGAGGAGTTCTTCGGGAAACTGGCCGCCGTGAAGACGAGCGGACCGTCCGGCGTGGTGTCGGCATTGCCCGGTGCGGACGGAACTGCTGCCGGTGCGGGCGTGACGCCCGAGCAGGCCATGGCCCCGTACGACGAGGTCGAGGAGATGCTGGATATGCAGCGGATCGCGCCGCCGGATGAGCGGAGCGCGCTGTAGGGCCGGACCGTGAACGGGTCGTCCCGCCGGCTTCTGCGATCTGCGGGAAAGACTTGCAAGTCTCGGCGAGAGTGCTATGATAGAGAACGCTGTGCCGCACGGCTTCGGCTGTGCGGTTTTTTCATTCCCTGATTTTGACGGAACGGAGATGTGAGCGAGATGGAAAAGACAGAGAAGAGGACCAAAGGATTTGACATGCTCTCCGGGAGCATCGCAGATAAGATCCTGAAATTTGCCCTGCCGCTGGCGGCGACCGGCATCCTGCAGCAGCTGTTTAACGCCGCGGACGTCGCGGTCGTGGGCCGCTTCGTGGGATCGGCGGCCATGGCGGCGGTCGGCGCGAACGGTCCGCTGATCAACCTCATCATCAGCCTGTTCATCGGCCTTTCGATCGGCTCGAATGTGGTCATCGCGAAGTTCACGGGCCAGAAAAACGAGAAAGCGGTTAATGACACGGTGCACACCTCCCTGCTGATGTCCTTCCTGATGGGCGTGGTCCTGGCGGTCGTATTCGAGATCCTGGCGCGGCCCATTCTGGAGCTGTGTTCCATCCCGGACAGCGTGTTCGGCATGGCGGAGCTGTATTTCCGCGTTTATATGGCGGGCATGCCCGTGATCATGCTGTATAATTTCGCGTCGGCCATCTTCCGCGGCCGCGGCAATACCCGCACGCCGCTGATCTGCCTGGCCTTGTCCGGCATTGTGAACGTCATCCTGAACGTGTTCTTCGTGGTCGTGATCCACATGACCGTCGAGGGTGTGGCGCTCGCGACCGTGCTTTCGAACCTGATCAGTTCCGTGCTGCTTCTGATCTTCCTTTCGAAAGAGGAGGAGGCCATCCGGTTCCGTTTTCGCAGTCTGCGCCTGGACCGGCGGATCATGAAGCAGATGGTTCAGATCGGTCTGCCGGCGGGATTTCAGGGCGTGGTCTTCTCGGTCTCGAACATCATGCTGCAGTCCTCTGTGAATAAGCTCGGGGAGATCGCTATGGCGGGATCGTCGGCTGCGCTGAACATCGAGATCTTTTCCTTCTTTCTGCTGAACGCGTTCGGCACCGCCTGCACGACGTTCATCAGCGCGAATTACGGCGCCGGGAAACCGAACCGATGCCGGAAGATCCTGGTGTTCGCGCTGATCCAGGATCTGATCTTCACGGTCGTGCTCTCGGTGGTTCTGCTGGTGTTTGCGCGTCCGATCCTTTCGCTCTTTAACGGGGATCCCACGGTCATTGAGACCGGCGTCACCCGGATGCAGCTCATCCTGGCATTCGAGGCGGTGAATGTGCTGATCGAGATCTTCGCGGGCTGGATGCGGGGATTTGGCATCTCGTTCCTCCCGTCCGTGGTCTGCATGATCGGAATCTGCGGTGTGCGGATCACCTGGATCTATACCGTGTTCGCGCATGACCCCACATTCAAGACCCTGATGACCACCTATCCCGTGAGTTGGATCGTGACCGCAGCGGTCATGGTCGTGGCGGCACTGGTGATCCGAAGGAAGAAGCTGGCGGAGTTTTTCGCGCTGCAGACGGAGGGGGATGCGTGAGTCCGTCAGGTCATCTGAAGGCGGGGTGACCGCTGAAAGCCACCCTGATGAAACACGATATGATTCGAACGGTTGCGAAAGCAGCCGTTTTATTATATAAAAAGAGTTAGTTTCATAAAACTTTGAAATAATAAAGATTTTCTGGCTAGGCGCGCTGATAATACAGCAATACATGATTATTGTACAATCTGTACTTCAGCGAAAGGGAGCAACATGAATCTGAGTGAATTACAGGTCGGTTCGTCTGCCGTTATCACGACGGTCGGAGGGACCGGCGCTTTGCGACAGCATTTTCTGGATATGGGCGTGATCCCCGGAGCGGAGGTCACGCTTTTGAAACTGGCCCCCATGGGAGATCCCATGGAGCTGCGTATCCACGGGTATTCGCTGACGCTGCGGCTCGCGGATGCGGCGCAGATCGGGATCGGGCCTGCAGAAGGACCTTCTGACCGGAAGGCGGAGGAGACACCCACCGTGGAACCGAGAAGGCCGGAGACCCGCGGGACTGCAAAACCTCAGGCGCAAAAGAAGGCCGAACACCCCGGCCTGGGCGAGGACGGCCGCTTTCATTCGAAGGCGGATGAGCACCCGCTGCCGGACGACCACGTCCTCACGTTTGCCCTGGTGGGAAACCAGAACAGCGGAAAGACCACGCTGTTTAATCAGCTGACCGGCGCGAACCAGCACGTGGGAAACTTTCCCGGCGTGACCGTGGACCGGAAAGACGGCCCCATCCGCGGGCATAAGAACACCCTGATCACCGACCTGCCGGGCATCTACTCCATGTCCCCGTACAGCAGCGAGGAGCTGGTATCCCGCAGCTTCGTGCTGGAAGACCACCCGGACGCGGTGATCGACATCGTGGACGCGACGAACATTGAACGGAACCTCTATCTGACCATGCAGCTGCTGGAGATGGACATTCCGGTGGTCGTGGCGCTGAACATGATGGACGAGGTCGCGGGCAATGGCGGCTACATCGACGTGAACGCCATGGAGGAACTCCTGGGCACGCCAGTCGTGCCCATCTCCGCGGCGAAAAACCACGGCGTGGACGAGCTGGTGCGGCATGCGCTGCACGTGGCAAAATACCAGGAGAAGCCGGTCCGCCAGGATTTCTGCGGTGAGGAGGATCACGGCGGCGCGGTGCACCGCTGCCTGCATGCGGTCCAGCATCTGATCCAGGACCACGCGAAGC
>CAYLPO010000025.1:0-8207 GCA_964385575.1 uncultured Lachnospiraceae bacterium
GACTGCGTTCTGCCCGGCGCACGGAACGGGCCTCCCGGACGTGTCGGGGTGATAGGCATTGAAACGATACCTGTTTCATGATATGATTCTCCAAATGAATTTTGGTGAAAAGGGACTGTTTGAAAACGATATGAGTGATGAACAGCATGAGAAAAGAAAGAGCAGCCCGGCTTTGAAGATCGTCTTTTTCGCGGCGCTCGCTGTCTTTGTGATCTCCGGCATTCAGCTGATCCGGATCCGCTATAATTATCACGTGGCGGACAGCAGTTATGAGGAGCTGCGCGAAGAGTTTATGGAAGAAGAGACCGAAGGCGCGGAACAGACCGGGCCCGATGCGAACTCCTGGCTCCTTCGGATGCACGAGGCCTACCCTGAGATCGTCGGATGGGTGCGAATTCCCGACTCGAATATTAATTATCCGATCATGTACCGTGAGGGAGAAGACGGAGACGAGTATTACCTTACCCGGAATTACAGCGGCGAACAGAGTGTGAACGGCAGCATTTTCCTGGAGACCATGAATTCGCCGACCCTGGATGATGTCTACAGTATTATCTACGGGCATAACATGAACAGCGGCGCGATGTTTCACGACCTGAATTCCTATATGGATCAGGCATACTGGGAGGGGCATCCGGAGATCTCGCTTCTGGTCATTGAAAACGACGGCACTTCGGTTCGCGAGGAGACCTGGCAGATCTTTTCCGCACATCGGACCCGGGATGATTCGGAAGTTTATACGGTCGGATACATTCCGGGATCCAGTACCTATAAGGGCTTCGTGAAGGACCTGACCGAGGCGTCGAACTATGATACCGGCATTTCGCCGAGCGCGGAGGACCGGATTCTTACACTTTCCACCTGTACGAGTTCCGGGGGAAATACGCGTACGGTCGTACATGCGGTCTTGGTTTCCGAGGAGGACTGAACATGACACAGAGAAACAGACGGATCCATACATTCAGTATTCTGTTCGGCGTAGATTATCCCGGTCCGGCAGACGCGAAAGAACGTGTGGATGATTATCTGGCAGGCCTGGAAGCCGAAGATGAGGACGAACTGAACGAACGCGGATTGGAGGAGATTCCCAGTTTCACGGATCAGGAGCTCTATGATTTCAAGAAGCGCTTTGAAGCGATCATCGAGGCATTGCCCGAGCTGGATGCTGCCATCGATGATGTCGCGGAGCGCTGGAGCTTTGAACGGATGACGCAGGTCGACCGGACCATTCTCCGGCTCGGCGCGTTTGAGATGCTGAAAGACGAGGAAGTCCCGGTAAAAGTCGCCATCAATGAAGCGGTCGAGATCGCGAAGATCTACGGGAATCCGAAATCCCCGTCCTTTGTAAACGGCATCTTGGCGAAACTGGTAAAATAGTCACTGGTAGAGGAATGTCGAAAAAGGTTTACACCGTTTCACAGATCAATGCCTATGTCCGCGACCTGTTCGGCCAGGATTTTCTTCTTCGCTCCGTTCAGGTCAGCGGTGAGGTCGGTGACTGTAAATATCACGGATCGGGGCATATCTATTTTACACTGAAAGATGAGAAAGGCACGCTCTCAGCGGTGATGTTCGCCGGCGACAGAGGGGGCCTTAACTTTCGGCTTGAAAAAGGACAGAATGTAGTCGTGACCGGTCGTGTCGGGGTCTATGAAGCGCAGTCGAAGTATCAGCTGTATGCCAAACAGATCGAGCCGGCCGGACAGGGGGAACTGTACCGCAGATTCGAGGAACTGAAACGTGAACTTTCGGAGCTGGGACTGTTTGACCCCATGTATAAACAGCCGATCCCGGAATTTGTGAAGACCGTAGGGGTCGTGACGGCGCCGGAAGGGGCGGCTGTCCGTGATATCGTGCGGATCGCCGCAGAGCGAAATCCGTATGTGCAGGTCCTGTTATATCCGGCACTGGTACAGGGACCGCGCGCGCCGGCTTCGATCGCCCGCGGTATCGAAGTGCTCGACAGGATGGGACTGGATGTTCTGATCGTGGGGCGCGGCGGCGGATCCATGGAGGAACTCTGGGCATTTAACGAGCGCGAGGTCTGCGAAGCGGTCTTTAACGCGCAGACACCGATAATCTCCGCGGTTGGACATGAGACCGACTTTTCGCTGTGCGATTTGACCGCTGACCTGCGCGTGCCTACGCCGACTGCGGCCGCTATGGCGGCGGTATATAAGATCGAGGATCTGGATTCCGCGCTGAACGGCGCAGAAGGAAGGCTCCGGTATCAAATGGAGAGCCGTATCGATCGTGAGCGCCATGCGATAGCGCGGATGCAGCTGCGGCTTTCGCGCTTTGATCCGGTTCCGGTGATCGATCAGCTCCGGATGCGTCTGGCGGATGCGGAGAATCGCATGCGGGCCGGCATCGAGCGGAAGATCACAGACCGCAGAAACCGGATTGCGACGTTTGCAGCCCGTCTGGAAGCGGCTTCCCCGTTGGCCAGACTGCAGAGCGGATACGCATATGTGGACAGTCCGGACGGAAAGAGGCTTTCGGAAGCCGCACAGGTGAAGCCGGGAGATGAACTTCGTGTCCGTTTTCGAGACGGTATGGTCCTGGCAGAAGCCAAACACGTACAGAAGATGCCTTAAAAGGGAGATGATCTCATGGATGATAATACCAAGAAACCTTATGAGGATCCCGCAGACCTGAAAGATGCGCTTAACCGGCTGGAAGAGGTCCTGTCACGCTTGGAGAGCGGACAGGAAGATCTGGAGACTTCTTTCGGCACTTATGAAGAGGGATTGAAACTGATCCGGTTTGCGAACGCGCAGATCGACCGCGTGGAGAAAAAATGCCTGGTCCTGGAAGAAAACGGTGAACTGCATGAGCTTTAAGGAAAAACTGACACAGAAGATCGCGGACGTGGAAACCATACTCCGGAAGTATTGTCCTGCGGAAGAAGGCTATGCGAAGACCGTTCTTGAATGCATGAACTATTCGGTCTTTGCCGGAGGAAAGCGCCTGCGCCCCATCATGATGAAGGAGGCCTTTACGGCACTCGGGGGACGCGGTGAGAGCATCGAACCGTTCATGGCCGCTATGGAGATGATCCATACTTCTTCTCTGATCCATGACGATCTTCCGGCCATGGATAATGATACGCTTCGGCGCGGAAGACCCACCGCCTGGGCCGCTTACGGCGAGGATATGGCGATCCTGGCCGGGGACGGCCTGCTGCTGTTTGCTTTTGAGACTGCAGCTAAAGCGCTCGAACTGGGCGCTGATCCGGCCTGCTGCGCGCGTGCTATGCGCATCCTGGCATCGAAGAGCGGCATTTACGGAATGGTCGGAGGGCAGACGCTGGATGTCGAACTGACGGGAAAGCCTGTCAGCGGTCCGGAGATGGACTATATCTACCGGAATAAGACCGGTGCGCTGATCGAGGCATCCCTGATGATCGGCGCCGTGATGGCGGGTTCATCGGATGAGGAGATCGAGACAGTGCGCGCGGCCGCACTGGACGTGGGCTACGCCTTCCAGATCCAGGATGACATTCTGGATCTGACATCTACCGAAGAAGTCCTGGGAAAGCCCATTGACAGCGATGAACGAAATGAAAAGACAACTTACGTGACCATCCACGGTCTGGAACGGGCGCATGAGGACGTGCAGCGTCTGTCGGAGCGGGCTGCGGCGGCTTTGAGCGGCCTGAACGGGGACACGGCGTTCCTGCGGGAACTGATCACGTATCTGATCGACAGGAAGATGTGAGCATGAGTTTACTTGATCAAATTAAGAGGACCGGAGACATTCGAAAGATCGATCCGGAAGACTATGACGCACTGGCTGCGGAGATCCGGGAGTTTCTGGTGAAGAAGGTCTCGGAGCATGGTGGTCATCTGGCGTCAAATCTGGGGGCTGTGGAACTGACCATGGCACTCCATCTGGCCTATGATCCCGCGTATGACAAGATCATCTGGGATGTAGGTCATCAATGCTATACGCATAAGCTTCTGACCGGCCGTCGCGCGGGTTTTGATTCTCTGCGCGAATTCGGCGGGATGAGCGGCTTCCCGAAACGGCGGGAGAGCGGCACGGACGTGTACGAGACCGGCCATTCGACGACCTCGCTTTCTGCTGCACTCGGCATGGTCGAAGCCAGAGACCTGTTCGGAGACCATTATCATGTGGTCGCGGTGATCGGTGATGGCTCCGCAACCGGCGGCATGGCATTCGAAGCCATGAATAACGCCTCGGAGATCCCTTCGAATTTCGTCATTGTTCTGAATGATAACAATATGTCCATTTCGCCCAGCAAGGGCGGACTGAAGAAGCACCTCTCGAATATCCGTGTCGCTAAAGGCTATAACGACCTGAAAGAGGATGTGGCCGACAGACTGTCCCGGGTTCGCGGCGGTGAACATGCCATTCGCGTGCTGAAGCGCATGAAAGGGCATGTCAAGCATGCCATGATCGGAGACACCAGTATTTTCGATAACCTGGGTCTGACTTATATCGGCCCCATCGACGGGCATGACGTCCGCACGATGGCCCACGTATTCCGCCAGGTCCGGAATATAAACCACCCCGTTCTGGTCCATGTCGTCACACAGAAAGGCCGCGGCTACGCGCCCGCCCGAAAGCATCCGGATATCTTCCACGGTGTATCGAAGTTTGATCCGGAAACCGGAAAACCGTGCGGCGAGAAGACATTGACATATACGGATGTGTTCTCAAAGACCATCGCCCGCCTGGGCGCGGAGCACTCCGAGCTGGTCTGTATTACCGCTGCCATGAGGGAAGGCGTCGGACTGACCCGGTTCGCCCGAAAGTTCCCGGACCGTTTCTTTGATGTGGGTATCGCGGAAGAGCATGCGGTTACGTTTGCCGCCGGAATGGCGGCCTGCGGCCTGCGGCCCGTGGTGGCTGTATATTCTACGTTTTTGCAGCGCGCTTATGACCAGATCATGATGGATGTCTGCCTGCAGGAGCTTCCGGTGATCTTCGCGATCGACCGTGCGGGGCTGGTCGGCGCCGACGGTGAGACCCATCAGGGCGCCTATGATTTGAGCTATCTGAGCCATATGCCGAACATGACCGTGATCGCACCGGGCGATGTCTATGAGCTGGAGGCCGCGCTGGAGTTCGCAGTCTCGCATGCGGAAGGTCCCATTGCCATCCGTTACCCGCGCGGCGGTGCGGAAAAGTGTGAAGAGATCCGTTCTCCGTTCGAATACGGAAAGGGTGTGATCGTAAAGGAAGGACACGATATCGCGATCCTGGCTGTCGGGAGCATGCTCCGGAACGCCTGGTATGCGGCGGAGATTCTGGAACAGCAGGGGTTCGCTCTGACTGTGGTTAATGCAAGGTTCGTAAAGCCGCTCGACACCGGGATGCTGGACCGTCTGGCAGAGACACACGGTTTGATCGTAACGTATGAGGACAATGCCGTGATCGGCGGTTTCGGCGATATGACGGATGTCTATATGCTGGAGAACCATCCCGATATCCATATGCTGAACCTCGGCATCCCGGACAGCTTTGTGGAGCATGGAAGCGTGGATCGTCTGCAGAAGAAACTGGGACTGGACCCGGAGAGCGCGGCGGCCCGGATCCGCGATGCGTGGAGACCGGAAAACTGAACTCGGAAAGCAGAGCCCGGAAGGCTGAGCCTCGAATGACCCGGCTTGAGATCGCCCTCAGAATCGGCATCTCATCTGTCTGGGAATGTGGTAGAATACTGATAGGATGAAGAAAGAAAGACTTGACATTCTTGTGACCGAACGCGGACTTGCGGAGACTCGTACGAAAGCACAGGCTCTGATTATGTCAGGGATGATCTATGTGAACGGCTCGAAAGAAGACAAGTCGGGAACGAAATTTCCGGAGGATGCGGTCATTGAACTGCACGGGGAGAAACTCCCTTATGTCAGCCGCGGCGGACTGAAGCTGGAAAAAGCACTGCAGGTGTTTGACACTACCCCTTCGGAGAAGATCTGCATGGATGTCGGCGCGTCCACGGGCGGTTTTACGGACTGCATGCTCCAGAACGGTGCCGCGAAAGTCTATGCGGTGGATGTCGGCTATGGACAGTTTTCCTGGAAACTGCGGCAGGATGAGCGCGTGGTGTGCCTGGAAAAGACAAACGTGCGATACATCACTGCGGAGCAGATTCCGGATCCGATCGGGTTTGCGGGATGTGATGTGAGTTTTATTTCCCTGACGAAGATCCTGCCGCCCGTGCGGGAACTCCTCGAGGACGGGGCGGACATGGTCTGTCTGATCAAACCGCAGTTTGAGGCGGGCCGCGAGCAGGTCGGGAAGAAAGGGGTCGTCCGGGATCCGGAGATCCACCGGGAAGTGATCGAGCACGTGATCGCTTTTGCTGCCGGGAACGGCTTTGCGGTGCGGGAACTGGACTTTTCGCCCATCCGGGGACCGGAGGGGAACATCGAATACCTGCTCCGGATCACGAAGGCGGAAGAAGGTTCTGTTTCGGAAGAGATCGATATTGACCGGACGGTGCACGCCGCACATGAAAATGACTGGAGTGCCGTAAAGCATTGACGGCAGGAGGCAGAGCCTATGAACAGGTTTCTGATCATTACGAATGAAAGCAAAGATCCGGGAAGTGCCCTGTCGCGCGAGGTCGAAACAAAGATCCTTGCCGCCGGAAAGACGGTTCTGCGCTGCCATTTTGATGACAGCTGGACACTTCGCAAGGATGACGGATCCAGAGTTCAGCCGGACGGCAGCTTTGACTGCGCCCTCGTAGTCGGCGGCGACGGAACGATGCTTCATGCCGAACATGAGCTTTTTGATCACGATGTCCCCATGGTCGGCATTAATATGGGGACGGTCGGATATCTGGCTGATATCAATGTCGCGGTCTGGGAGACCGCGCTCGAGGAACTGATGTCCGGAACACCGGAGACCGAAGAGCGCATGATGCTCTCCGGCAGCCTGATCCGCGGAGATCAGGTTGTCTGCCGGGAGATGGCATTGAACGTTATCGTGCTCGGAAGGAAATCATCCATGCACGCGATCGGCATTGACGTGATGATCAACGGCCAGCATGTGAAGTCCTATGTCGCGGACGGCATGATCGTCTCGACTCCGACCGGGTCGACTGCGTATAACCTTTCGGCAGGAGGCCCCATCGCCATGCCGTCATCCTCGCTGATGCTGATCACGCCCATTTCACCGCATGTTCTGATCAACCGCAGCCTGGTCTGCTCGGATGATACGACGGTGGACCTGCAGCTGATCAGCAAGAGAAATACCGCACAGTTTGCGGATGCGGCCATCTATTTTGACGGTCGTGAGTATCTCATGGAGCCGGATGATCATGTGGAGATCGTCTGCGCCCCGAAGAAGGCGAAACTGTTTAAGATGAGCCGGATCAGCTTCCTGGAGAACCTCAGCCGGAAGATGGCGGAAGGCGAGACCAGAATCTGAAACCGGGATATAGGAGAGCGGAAGTTGCTTCTGAACCTGCATGTTAAGAATTTTGCACTGATCGACGATGCGGACGTATCTTTCGGTGAGGGACTGAATATCTTTACCGGCGAGACCGGTGCTGGAAAGTCCCTGCTGATCGATGCCATCGGCGCGGCGCTCGGTGTGAAGACATCCGGGAATATGATCCGTCACGGGGAGGAGCGCGCTCAGGTGGAGCTCGTATTCGGCCCCGTGGAGGGAGCAGCCGCGCAGGAACTTGAAGAGATGGATGCCGGCCCCGATGAGGAAGGGATGATCGTGATCGCGAAGACGATCCTTCCGGGCCGCAGTCTGAATAAGATCAACGACCGCAGCGTGACCGCGCAGAAACTGCGTGATGTGACTGCGAAGCTTGTGCATATCCACGGACAGAACGAACACCAGTATCTGTTCCGGAAGTCCGAACATCTGCGGATCCTGGACAGTTGGTGCAGGAAAGAAAGCGGGCTGTTAAAAGAACGTGTCTCAGCAGCTTACCGGGTGTATACCGGACTCCGAAAAGAATTGGAGGAACTGGATATCGACGAATCTGCCAGACTTCGCGAGACGGATCTGCTGAAATATGAGATCCGGGAGATCGAAGAGGCAGCTTTGAAGCGCGGGGAAGAGGAAGAACTCGAGAACGCGCATAAAAAAATGCGGAATGCCAGGCGGATCGCTGAAGCCCTCGGCACTGCCAGAGAGGCATTCGGTTCGGACGGTTATGACAGCGCGTCGGACAGCGTCGGAAAAGCCGTTCATGCACTTTCCGTCGCCGC
>CAYLPO010000025.1:8217-11611 GCA_964385575.1 uncultured Lachnospiraceae bacterium
GGCATGCATGAGTCCGCCGTGACGGTGGAGAGCCTGATGGCGGACCTCGCTGCGGAGATCGACGGTTATCGGGATGATCTGGCTTTCTCGGAAGAAGACCACGCCAGAGTCGAGACTCGGCTGGATGTGATCCGGAATCTGGAGGCCAAATACGGACGGGATTATGACGCGGTCATGTCCGCTTACGAAACGCGATCGCAGCGTTTGGGGGTGCTGGAGAATCTGGACCGCAGAAAAGCGGAACTCGAAAAGGAACTCGGCACGGCGGAAAAGGTACTTGAAGAGGCATCCGATGCGCTTACAGCACTGCGGACCCGCGAGGCATTGAACCTCGCAGCGGAGATCCGCCGTCATCTGGAAGATCTGAACTTCCTTCAGGTGCGTTTTGAAGTACGGATATCCCCTGCGCAGGACTACCGCGCCAACGGCCGGGATGAAGCGGAGTTTTATATTTCCATGAACCCCGGCGAAGAGCTGCAGCCTCTGGCAAAGACGGCTTCGGGCGGCGAGCTTTCCCGCATTATGCTCGCGGTGAAGACCGTACTGGCGGATGCAGACGACATCGGTACGCTGATCTTTGACGAGATCGACGCGGGCATCAGCGGAAGGACCGCCCAGAAAGTTTCGGAGAAGCTGGCACTGATCGCCAAAAGCCGGCAGGTCATCTGCATCACGCATCTGGCGCAGATCGCTGCCATGGCAGACCGGCATTTCCGGATCGAAAAGCTGACCGAGGAGAACAGGACAGCGACGCATATCGCGCTGTTGAATCAGGATGATACAGTGGAGGAACTGGCCCGCATTCTGGGCGGTGTATCCGTCACGGAAGCGGTTATGGATAATGCCAGGGAAATGAAAAAACTGGCGCTGGAACTCAAGCAGAGCCGGAAAGGCTGAGCAGGCAGAAAGGAGAGTGCGATCTTGGCAGGTAAAGCAAATAGCGCGGCAGCGGCCGCAAATGCGAAACTGAATATCCTTTTTCCCACGAGTGAATGCATCCCGTTTGCGAAGACCGGCGGGTTGGCGGACGTGGTCGGATCTCTCCCGAAGTTTTTTGACAAAAAGAGATTCGATGTTCGGGTAGTCCTTCCGAAATTCGCCTTTATCGATGAGAAATACACTTCTCAGATGCAGTTTATCGACAGCTTTTACATGGAGCACTGCGGGCGGGATTACTACGTCGGTATTCTGAAGATGGAGCTGGACGGCGTAACGTTCTATTTCATTGATAATCAGGACTATTTTTCGGGCGCATGGCCGTACACGGACCTGCGGTTCGACCTGGAGAAGTACGCTTTCTTCAGCAAGGCTGTCCTTGCATCCATGCCGGTGGCGGGCTTTTGCCCTGACATCATTCATTGCCATGACTGGCAGACGGCTCTGATCCCTGTATACGTAAAGAGCCGCCGCTGTGCGCAGCCGTTTTATGAGAACACGAAGACGGTCATGACGATCCATAACCTGAAATACCAGGGCGTCTGGGACATCGCCACCATCCAGTATATCTCCGGTCTGCCGGACGAATACTTCACGCCGGATAAACTCGAGGCGTACGGTGACGGAAACCTCCTGAAAGGCGGCCTGGCGTATGCCGACATCATCACGACCGTGAGTCCCACGTATGCGCTGGAGATCATGGATCCGTATTACGGCCATGGGCTGGACGGCCTGCTTCGCGCGCGTCATGAGTCGGTCTTCGGCATCCTGAACGGCATTGACGAGGAGGTCTATAACCCCAGAAAAGACGAATATGCGTACTTCACGTATAATGTGAATACGTTTAAGAAGAAAGCGGAGAACAAGGCCGCGCTGCAAAGTGAACTGGGACTGGAACAGGATCCGGATGCGTTCATGATCGGCATGATCTCCAGACTGACCGAGCAGAAGGGCTTTGAGCTGGTGCTGCAGGAAGGTGCGGCTCTCTGCTCCGGGCGCACACAGCTGGTCATTCTGGGGGCAGGCGACCGCCGCTATGAGGAGGGACTGTCCGAACTCGAGCGCCGTCACCCGGATAAGGTCTCGGTGACCCTGTCTTATTCGGACGAACTGGCGCATAAGATCTATGCCTCGGCGGATGCGTTCCTGATGCCTTCGCAGTTCGAACCCTGCGGTTTGAGCCAGATGATGGCGATGCGCTACGGCACCATCCCGATCGTCCGCGAGACCGGCGGCCTGAAAGATTCGGTCGAACCATACGATGAGTATCGCGAGCGCGGTACGGGCTTTTCCTTTATGCGGTATGCGGCGGATGATATGATCGGCATCGTGGACTACGCGAAGTCGACCTATCACAGCGACCGTCCTTCCTGGGACCGCATGTGCAAGCGCGCGATGGCGAAAGATTTCTCCTGGAAGCCTTCGGCAACGCGCTATGAGGAGCTTTACGAGAACCTGAAGTGATGATCCGGGGATAACAGATGCTGTATCGGCTCAGAGAAGCATTCGCGCGGTTCATGTACGGCCGCTACGGTGCGGATGAACTGAATAAATTCCTGCTGTTTGCGTTTGTCGTGGTCGTGGTGGTAAATATGTTCACGCGGAACCGGATCGTCTGGTTCGTGGAGATCGCCATTCTGGTCATCACATGGCTGCGGATGCTCTCGCGGAATCATGAAAAACGCAGGGCGGAGAATGCCGTCTATCTGCGGCTGAAGGCGCGCGTACTGAGCCTTTTCGGACGCGGAAGAGGCGGTTACGATCGGGGCAATGCCTCGGCCGGGACACGGTCCGGCCCGTCTTTTCGTGATCGGCTGCAGTATAAGTACATGGCATGCCCTTCCTGCGCGCAGAAGGTGCGTGTGCCGCGCGGGAAAGGAACGATCGAGGTGCGCTGTCCGCGCTGCGGGACCATTTTCCGCGAGCGGACCTGAGCATGGCCTTTTCCGGCAGCGGAAGGGTATGAGAACCACCTGCGCAAGTTTGACATTTTACTACGGAGGAGTACTATGGAAGAGAGACACAGAGTTTTACTGAAACTGTCCGGCGAAGCCTGTTCCGGTGACAAGGGGACCGGATTTGACGAGGATACGGTCCGTGCAGTCGCGGTTCAGGTGAAAGAGGCGGTTTCCCGCGGATACCAGATCGCGGTCGTGATCGGCGGCGGAAATTTCTGGAGAGGACGTTCGAGCGAAGCCATTGAGCGCACAAAGGCGGATCAGATCGGTATGCTCGCTACGGTCATGAACTGTGTGTATGTCTCGGAGATCTTCCGCTCGGAAGGAATGAAGACTTCGCTTTACACACCATTTGCCTGCGGAAATGTCAGTGAGCTTTATTCCAAGGATAAGGCCTTGGAAGATCTGGAAGCCGGAAAAGTCGTCTTTTTCGGCGGCGGAACAGGCCCTTGGAGTCCATATCGACGCTGGGCGTGTACTTGCTGTACTTTCCATTTTCG
>CAYLPO010000026.1:0-1043 GCA_964385575.1 uncultured Lachnospiraceae bacterium
CGTACTCCGCGCGGGACACGTCCCCGTCCGCGGCCACGATCAGCTTCAGCAGGATGTTCTCGACGTCTTCGCCCACATAGCCTGCCTCGGTCAGCGCGGTCGCATCCGCGATCGCGAACGGCACGTTCAGGCAGTTCGCCAGAGTCTGGACCAGAAAGGTCTTTCCGCAGCCGGTGGGGCCGAACATCAGAACGTTACTCTTCTGAATCTCGACTTCGTTATCCTGCGGGGCCGTGATGCGCTTGTAATGGTTATAGACCGCCACCGAGAGGATCTTCTTCGCCTCTTCCTGACCTACGACGTACTGGTCCAGATAGGCTTTGATCTCCTTTGGCTTCTGCAGACGGATCCCTTCGAGGAAGGCGGAATCGTACTGGTCCGCCTCCTCCTCGATGATCTCCGCGCACAGCTCCACACACTCATCGCAGATAAAGATCCCGCTGGGACCTGCGATGAGCTTACGGACCTGGTCCTGTGATTTGCCGCAGAACGAGCAGCGGCAAAATCCGTCATTTCTCATAGCCATCAGGCTTCCTCTTCCGCCGGCTTCCGGCTGGTGATCACTGCGTCGATCAGACCGTACGCCTTCGCCTGATCCGCGGTCATCCAGTTGTCGCGATCGGTGTCGCGCTCGACGACCTCCAGCGGCTGGTCGGTGTTCGCGGCAATAATCTCGTTCAGCTTCTGGCGGGTCTTCAGGATGTGATCAGCTGCGATCTTAATATCCGAAGCCTGACCCTGCGTGCCGCCCAGCGGCTGGTGGATCATGATCTCGGCGTTCGGGAGCGCGTAGCGCTTGCCCTTCGTGCCGCCCGACAGCAGGAACGCGCCCATGCTGGCAGCCATGCCGATGCAGATCGTGGACACATCGCAGGAGATATACTGCATGGTGTCATAGATCGCGAAACCGGCGCTCACGGAGCCGCCCGGGCTGTTGATATACAGCATGATGTCCTTGTTCGGGTCCTCGGACTCCAGGACATATCGTTCTCAACGATGACGGAACTGTCAAATACAGCCGTACAGATCATATTTATGGCAAT
>CAYLPO010000026.1:1053-11607 GCA_964385575.1 uncultured Lachnospiraceae bacterium
GACTCCAGGAACAGCAGCTGCGCCACGACCAGGCTGGCGGTCACGTCATTGACCTCGTCCCCGAGGAAAATGATGCGGTCCTTCAGCAGTCTCGAATAAATGTCATAGGAGCGCTCGCCGGCAGCGGTCTGCTCCACGACATAAGGTACTAAAGCCATAGTAATGCTACCTCCTTCAGCTTACTGCCGCCGCAGGAGATTTCAGCCGTTTCAGGCCTCTTCTTCGGCAGCTTTCTTCGTCTTCTTTGCGGCGGGCTTCTTCGCAGCCGTCTTCTTCGCCGGCTTCTCCTCGGCAGCTTCCTCTGCCTTCTCCGCCTTCTTCGTCGTCTTCTTTGCGGCAGGCTTCTTCGCAGCCGTCTTCTTCGCCGGCTTCTCCTCGGTCTCCGCCTTCTCTTCCTTCTCTTCCTTCTTCGCGACTTCCTTCGCGTTATCTACGACGAAGTTCAGCGCGTTCTGGACGGCCATGTCTCTGCGCATCTCGGCCACGGCCTTCTCGCCCATGAGGCTCTTCAACTTCTCAGGCTCCATGTCGTAGGCCTTGGACATCTCTTCGATCTCCTTGTCGAAGTCCTCGTCGGAAGCCTCGAGGCCCTCGGCCTTCGCGATGGCATCCAGCACCAGTCTGGCGGACTGCTGCTTCGTCGCGGTCTCCTTCATGCTGTCGAGCATGTCGTCCATGGACATCTGCATCAGCTGCAGGTACTGGTCCAGCGTGAAGCCGCTCTCCTGCATGCGCTGTGCGGTCTGGTTCAGCATCTGGCGGGCATAGGTCTCGACCATGGCATCCGGAAGCTCGAACTTCGCGTTCTCCACGAGGATCTGCGCGGCCTCTTCCTCCTGCTCCTGGCGGAACTGGGCCTTCTTCTGGATGGTCAGATTCTTCTTGATGTCCGCTTCCCACTCTTTCAAGGTGTCGAACTCGGAGACTTCGCTTGCGAACTCATCATCGATCTCGGGGAGCTGGTTCTCCTTGACTTCCTTCACGGCAACCTTGAAGACCGCTTCCTTGCCCGCGAGCTCCTTCGCGTGATAATCCTCCGGGAACGTCACGTTCACGTCGAACTCATCGCCGGCCTTATGACCGATGACCTGGTCCTCGAAACCGGGGATGAACTGGCCCGAGCCGATCGTCAGCGGGTGGTTCTCACCCTTGCCGCCGCGGAACGCCTCGCCGTCCACGAATCCCTCGTAATCGATCACGGTGATGTCGGTGGGCTTCGCCTCGCGGTCCACGGTGACCTGCGACACATTCTTCGCGCGCTCCTGCTCGATCTCGCGCTGGATGTCTTCCTTCTTAATGCGGACCGTGTGCTTCGTCAGCTCGATGCCCTTATACTGTCCCAGCTCCACTTCGGGGCGGGTCGCCACCTCGGCGGTGAAGACCACGGGCTGGCCGGGCTCCATGGACTCGATGCCGTACTTGGGATCGGACACGATATCCAGTCCGCTCTCCTTCGCGGCCGCCTCATAAGCGTCCGGAAGAACCTCTTCGAAGGCCTCTTCGTAGAAAATGGTCGCACCGTACATCTTCTCGATGATCTTCCGGGGAGCCTTACCCTTCCGGAAACCGGGGACATTGAAACGGTTTTTATTCCTCTGATAAGAGGCGTTCAGCGCCTTTTCCATATCCTCGACCGGGATCTCGGCGATGATCTTCGCTACATTCTTCTCAACATTCTCTACCTTCACACTCACCTTTAGGGTTCCTCCTTTAAATTTCTTCCGTGTGACCGCGCGATCCGAAAATCACGCGAGCATGAATTATAACACAAATGCGAATTATTTCGCAATACCTTCGTCATTCGGGCGCGCGGCCCGCTGCTTCGTCATTTTACGCTTTTCAGCAGTTCCTTGATCTTTTCCGAAGGGTTCAGCAGCATGCTGATGCTCTCGTCATGGTTCAGGGTGTCGATCAGCAGGGCAATATACCGGCTCATCTCCACACTCACGTACCATTCCCGCCCCGCGAGCTCCGGCATCTGGTAGATCAGGTTCGTCGTGTACACCCGGTCGATCAGTCCCTCCTCATACGCGCGGTCGAATTTTTCCAGACCGTTCGTGAACAGGCCGAACGTCGAGCAGGCGAAGATCCGGCCGCAGTTTCTGGCCTTCAGCTCACGCGCCACCTCGAGCATGCTGTCGCCCGAGGAGATCATGTCGTCGATGATGATCGTGTCCATGCCGGCCAGATCGCGTCCCAGATACTCATGCGCCACGATGGGATTCCGGCCGTCGACGACCTGCGTGTAGTCGCGGCGCTTGTAGAACATGCCCGCATCCAGTCCGAGAACGCTCGTGAAGTAGACGACGCGGCCCATGGCTCCTTCGTCCGGGCTGATCACGATCATGTGATCCTTGTCGATCTTCAGATCCTTCTCGGTCTCAACGATAGCCTTGATGAACTGGTATGCCGGCAAAACCGTCTCGAAGCCGGAAAGAGGAATGGCGTTCTGGACCCGGGGATCATGCGCATCGAACGTGAGGATGTTCGAGACGCCCATATCGACCAGTTCCTGCAGTGCCATGGCACAGTCGAGCGATTCGCGCTGGGTCCGGCGATGCTGGCGGCTCTCATAAAGGAACGGCATAATGACATTGATCCGGCGGGCCTTTCCGCCGATCGCTGCGATGACGCGCTTCAGGTTCTGGAAGTGGTCATCCGGGGACAGGTGATTCTCAATGCCGTTCATCTTATACGTCACGCTGTAATTGCAGACATCGACCACGAGGAAGATGTCATCACCGCGCACCGAAACGTCCAATTCGCCTTTTCCTTCTCCCGAACCGAACCGGGGGACTTTGGCGTCCACCAGATAACTGTCCGCCAGGTATTCCGAAAAATGCGCGCTGTGGTGATGTTCGTCGTCGCGCTCACGGCGCCACTGGACAATGTGCCGGTCTACCATCTCGCAGAGCGGCCGGCAGCCGTCCACGGGGATGATCTTCAGCGGCCCTACCGGAATCCCTTCGTGTTCATACATGCTTTTATGTGCGGCCATGTATCTCTCCTTTACAAGTGGTTCGTTACAATTACAGTTTCCTTCTGATATCTTCCCCGTACATGGAGACGATGTTCCATCCCCCGAAGATCCGCGAGAAGACTCTCTCGCTGTACAGATCCCGGATCTGCTCCGGAGAAAGATTCGTGGTGATCAGTGTCGGAACGCCGCGCAGTGCGCGCTCCTCCAGGCAGGCAAACAGCTGCGACGCGCTGCGGGGTGTGGGAAGCTCTGTTCCCAGGTCGTCAATGATCAGCAGCTCGCAACCCCGGATCGATTCCAGAGTCTCTTCGGCGGTCTCGCTGCGGTCATGAAACAGGCTCTCGCGCAAAGCCTCCGTAAGCCCGGTGGCTGTCATATAGCGGACCTCGACGCCGCGTTTCAAAAGCTCCGCGGCAATGCATCGGGCGAAAAACGTCTTTCCGACGCCCGCCTTCCCTATGAACAGCAGGTTCGGGGAGGCCGGTGAAAACTCCCGGGCATACGCCTCGCAGTGTTCCTTCACCGCCATCATGTGCTGCCTCACGGTCATTCCGTTCCCGAGCAGCTCATCGGTATAATAACGGTCCGTGAAGGTCGAGAAATTATCCCGCTCAAAGATGCCCCTCAGATTCGAGTTCTCCACATAGGCTTTCGCAAGTTCCCGCTTCAGGCAGCTGCACTTTTTCCCGTCGATATACCCTGTATCGCGGCAGTCCGGGCAGACATACCGCATCTCGGTCTCGTCCGGTGCGAAACCGGCCGCGGCCAGCAGATCCCGGCGCTCCTGCAGAAGCAGGATGGTCTCTTTGGCATTGGTCCGGGCGCCGTCTTCGTCTCCGCCGAGCAGCCGGCCGGTGCGCTCCACAGCCAGCTCTCGGATGCGGTCATCGATCTGACCGATTCGCGGAAGCTCCCGCAGAACGCGCTCGCGGCGCCGCTCCATATCAAGGCGGTCATCCCGAAGCCGGTCGTCATAGATCCGCTCGATCCGGGCATTCTGTCTGTCTGTTACCGGCATGTGATACTCCTGTACTCTCTTCTGCGCCGGCGGTTCTGCCTCCCGTCAGCCGAAACGCGTCACACCAGATTTCCGTTGCGGCCGCGCAGTTCCTTTAAAAGTTCCGAGGAAGGCGCGCTCGCGCGCTGCGGGATATCCGTAAAGCCTCCCCTGCGGACCGTCTGCTTCTCTTCCGCGGCATCGCGGTGTTTCTGATCCAGCGCCGTGATGTCGCTGATCGTACGCACGTTCGCCTCATGCCAGCCCTTCAGAATACTGTTCGCATACCGGAACGGATTATCTTTGTGGATGGCACGCGCCGCAGCCTCTTCTATAATATCCATGGAAAATCCGTACTGCGAGATCCAGACCTCCATGATCTTCCGTTCTTTTTCCACCGGGGCGCGGTTCCGAATGCCGAACGCTTTCAGGATCTGATAGAATTCCTTCCGGAACATATGGTTTCGGGCTTTCCATTCGGCCACGGTGCGGATGCCGTCCTGATGGCTTTGCAGCACGACCTTCGCAATATAATTCATGGAAGTATGCCCGGCCTCCGCGCAGCTCTCGACAATGCTCTCGATCAGGTCGACCGGCATCCCCAGTTCGTCATACCAGTAAGCGATCGTCTCCAGGTGCGAGCGGGACATCTTTTCTTTCCGATAAGTCTCGATCACGAAAAGCAGTTGGGAGAACTCATGGTCTCCCTGCAGCGCCAGCAGGGCATCCGGCTTTTTCCGCTCCGGCAGCACCGCTGCGCTGACTGCGGGAACCTCCGGGGTCAATGTCACGACCAGCATGTCACCTGCCCGCCGCGTTTCGATCTCTCCTCGTTCCTTCCACCATCCCAGCGCCCGGCGGACATCCTTGACCGTGATGTTCAGACGGTCGGCGATGTCGTCTTCCGACCATGCATAGGCAGACGCATCCGCCGTCACCGTCCGCGCCTCGGACGAAGCCTGCGCCGCCTGCAGCAGCAAAAGATAGACTTTCAGGAACTCCCCGTTGGCCGGGGCCAGGTTCCGTTCCAGAAACCCGACGGGAAATGTGACGGTCTCGCCGCCTGCAGTATCTGTTTTTTCAGCGTGGATCTCGATCCGCATTGTTATTCCTTTCAGACCGCATCCTGCAGATGCCCCGGACACGGCCCTCAGGCAGTGTCACTGTAATAATGTTTCTCCGACACGGTAGATATCGCCCGCGCCCATCGTGATCACAAGGTCGCCCGGTTCCGCGTGTGTCAGAATATGATCCGCGATCTCCCCGAAGCTCTCCAGATAGACCGCGTCTTTACCCCGCGCGCGCAGCGCCTCCGCCAGCTGTCCGGCACTGATGCCGATCGTGTTTTTTTCGCGCGCCGCATAGATGGGAGCCACGATCACCTCGTCCGCGGCCGAGAGCGCCTCGACAAATTCGTCGAACAACGCCGCCGTCCGCGTATACGTGTGAGACTGGAAGACCAGCCGGAGCTTGCCTTTCTTGATTCCGTTTGCCATCTTCAGCGTCGCCGCGATCTCATCCGGATGATGCGCGTAGTCGTCGATGATCTCGATCCCGTGCAGCTGACCCTTATACTCAAACCGCCGGTTTACACCGGTAAATGCCTCCAGACCGGCGGCTGCCTGTTCAAACGTCAGTCCCATCTCCATGCAGACTGCCAGTGCTGCCAGCGCGTTTGAGACGTTGTGCATGCCGCGGACATTCAGCTTCACGCGGCCTTCGTTCCGGCCTTTCCGGATCAGATCGAACGACCCGCGCTGACCTTCATCGAATGTGATCTTCTCCGCGGTGATGTCCGCGGCGGAATCCTCCGCGCTGTAGGTCAGCACCCGGCAGGGAAGCCCCTGCGTAAAGAATTCCACATGGTCAATGTCTTTATTCACGACCAGCAGGCCGTCCGCCGGGACCAGCTCCGCAAATCTGCGGAACGAGTGCCGGATATCGTCCAGATCTTTAAAAAAGTCCAGATGATCCTCGGCCACGTTCAGGATGACCGCCGTCGTCGGGAAGAACGACAGGAAACTGTTCGTATATTCGC
Source organism: uncultured Lachnospiraceae bacterium (assembly GCA_964385575.1). Taxonomy (GTDB): domain Bacteria; phylum Bacillota; class Clostridia; order Lachnospirales; family Lachnospiraceae; genus RGIG5636. The sequence continues at coordinate 7,069 of CAYLPO010000026.1, forward strand.
AGGCTTCACAGACAAAATGTTCGCGGGCGCCGACACGGATATTTCCGCTCCCGCTCATCCCCGGCAGCACACCGCCGATGGAGATCGTGGGGTCTGTGCCGCACTCTGTCAGGATCGTGGAGATCATACCCGTGGTCGTGGTCTTTCCGTGCGTGCCGGAGACACAGACCGCATCGCCGTAGTGCGTCATGATCTGCCCCAGCAGATCGGCGCGGGTCAGCATGGGGATCCCATACTCCACAGTCCGGCGGAATTCGGGATTATCCTCTTTTATGGCCGCCGTGTACACTACCAGATCCATATCCGGCCGGATGTTTTCCTCTCGCTGTCCGATGTGGATCTCGGCACCGCGCTCGGCCAGGAAATCCGTCAGTTCGGATTCGGTCCGGTCAGAGCCGCTGACGGTAAAGCCCTCGGTCAGGAGGATCTCCGCCAGACCGCTCATGCTGATGCCGCCGATGCCGATAAAGTGCACTTTTACGGGTCTGTCAAAATCGATCTGATACATGAATGTCTCTTTCAAAAGGTCACAGAAGGCAGCGGATGCGCTCCACTGCCTGAAAATGGTTTCACTTAAGCTGCCGGGGTCTCCCCGGTCTCTCCCGCGCCCTCGGTCTCGGCGACCGCTGCGCCTTCGGTCTCATTGCCCGCGGTCTCGCTCTCCGCCTCATCAGCGGTTTCATCCTCGCCGGACGTCTCGGCCTCACCGCTCACGACCGCAGCTTCCGTCTCACCGTCTGCAGCGTCCGCTGCCAGGACTCCGGTGCGATCCGTCAGAATATACGATGTGGCGCTGCCGTAATCCGGCTCCGCCTCACGGCGCAGGCGGTTCTGATTAATGACGGTCACGGTGATCGCCGCTACGATAGCCGCTACGATCGCGACTGCGATCACGACCCCGATGACCCGGTTCCGCTTCTTTCTGGCGCGCTCCTTCTCGGCGGCCTGTTTTCTCTGGGATTTCGACTCTTTATAACGGTCGACCTTCTCCTGACTCATGGTCTGTCACTCCTTATCTTGAGCATTGCCTGTTCCGGCAATAGTAATGTACACTCCGAGCGTTTCATTTTCAAGCGCTATCGGGCAGGATCACACATCCGTTTGCCCATCGCGGCCTCAGGCGTTTACGCTCACCTTCCGCAGATGCCAGATCTCGTCCACGTACTCCTGGATGGTCCGGTCGGACGAGAACTTCCCGCTCCGGGCAATGTTCACCAGTGAAGCCTTCGTCCACGCGCGCTGGTCGCGGTACGCCCGGTCCACACGATCCTGCGCCTCCAGATAGGACCGCAGGTCTTTCAGCGTAAAATAGACGTCCGCGCGATCCGTGGTCCGATACAGCAGCGAGTCGTAGATGGGCCGGAACAGATCCGGCTGTTCGGGCGAGAACGCCCCGTTCACCAGCTGCATGACCGCGCGGCGGATCTCGCCGTCACTGTCCAGGACCGAGTTCGGATCGTAATCGTCCGCAGCCTCATGCGCGATGACCTCCTCCGAGCTCATGCCGAAGATGAACGCGTTCTCCTCGCCGACTTCTTCAACGATCTCAATGTTCGCTCCGTCCATGGTGCCGACGGTCAGAGCCCCGTTCAGCAGGAACTTCATGTTTCCGGTGCCGGAGGCCTCCTTGCTCGCGGTCGAGATCTGCTCACTGACTTCCGCTGCCGCAAACAGCAGCTCGCCGTTCGAAACGCAGTAATCTTCGATGAAGACGACCTTCAGTTTTCCCCGGATGTCGGGGTCGTTATTGACCACATCCGCAACGGAATTCACCAGTTTAATGATCAGCTTGGCGCGCGCATAGCCCGCCGCCGCCTTTCCGCCGATGATCACGGTCCGGGGAACGATGTCCAGATCCGGGTTATCCTTCAGGCGGTTATACAGGATCATCACGCGCAGGATGTTCATCAGCTGGCGCTTGTATTCATGCAGCCGCTTCACCTGGATGTCGAAGATGGACGAGGGATCCACGTCGATACCGTTATGTTCCTTAATATACTCCGCCAGGCGGACTTTGTTCTGATACTTGATCTCGCGCAGCTCGCCGAGCGATGCCTCGTCGTCGATCCACTGCTCGATCCCGCGCACCTGCGGCAGATCCGTGATCCAGCCGTCGCCGACGCGCTTCGTGATCCACTCGGCCAGCAGCGGGTTCGCGTGCAGCAGGAAGCGCCGCTGCGTGATGCCGTTCGTCTTATTCGAGAACTTTTCCGGCCACCACTCATAGTAGTCCCGGAAGAGCTTCGTCTTCAGGATCTGCGTGTGAAGCGCGGCCACGCCGTTGACCGAAAAACTCGCGATCACGGCCATCCGGGCCATGTGGATCTGGCCGCCGGTGATGACCGCCATGCGCTCGATCCGCTCGCCGTCTCCGGGGAACCGCGCGCCGGCCTCCTCGCGGAAGCGCCGGTCGATCTCCTGCACGATCTGATAGACGCGCGGCAGCAGCAGCTCGAACAGATCCACGGGCCACTTCTCGAGCGCCTCCGTCATGATCGTGTGGTTCGTGTAGGCGCAGCACTGCGTGGTGATGCTCCAGGCCGCCTCCCAGGTCAGGTGGTAGTCATCGATCAGGATGCGCATGAGCTCCGGCACCGCGATGGTCGGGTGCGTGTCGTTCATCTGGAAGACGACCTTCTCATGCAGGCGGTAGATGTCGCGGTGCGAGGCCATGTACTTTTTAATGGCGGTCTGGATGCTCGCGGACACGAAGAAATACTGCTGCTTCAGCCGCAGCTCCTTGCCCGAATAATGATTATCATTCGGGTAGAGCACGTGGGAGATGCTCTTTGCGAGCTCCTCCTGCTCGACCGCGCGCAGGTAATCGCCTTTCTCGAAAGACTCGAGATTAAAGGTGCTCACCGGCTCCGCGTCCCAGATCCGCAGCGTGTTCACCATGTCCGTGCCGTAGCCCACCACAGGAAGGTCGTAGGGCACCGCGTTCACCGCGTAATAGCCCTCCTGGCGGAAGAAGTACCGCCCTTCGCCCTGGTTATAGTCGTAGACCACGTGACCGCCGAAGCGGATCTCGCAAGTGTACTCGTCCCGGCGCACCTCGAACGGGTTTCCGTGCTTCAGCCAGTTGTCCGGGACCTCGACCTGATAGCCGTCGCGGATCTCCTGTTTGAACATGCCGTAGTGGTAGCGGATGCCGCAGCCGTAGGCCGGGTAATCCAGCGTTGCCAGCGAATCCAGAAAGCACGCTGCCAGCCGCCCCAGGCCTCCGTTTCCGAGCGCCCAGTCGCGCTCCTGGTCCTCGATCCGGTTCAGGTCGAAGCCCAGCTCCTCGAGCGCACCGAGGACGTCCGCCTGCATGTTGATCACGTCGTTTCCCAGGGCGCGGCCCATCAGAAACTCCATGGACAGGTAGTAGACGGTCTTCGCGTCCTGGGCGTTAATGGCTTTATGCGTGGCGATCCATTTGTCAATGATCAGATCCTTCAGGGCCATCGAGGTCGCCTGAAAGATCTGCCGCTCGTCCGCCTCTTCGATATCGCGGCGGAAGAGGTTTTTGACATTGTCGATCACCATGATCTTGAACTGCTCTTTATCGAAGCTGTTCGTCATATAACACCTCTCAGCGCTTCACGCTGATCGTTACCTTTTCACCGTTTAAGCTCCACTCCTTCGCGATCTCGAACTCTTCGTCGAACACGATCTCATCCGCCAGCACATCGCCCGCGATCTTCTCCATGTTCGCGCGCACGAGCTCCTCGATCTGCGCATTGCCCGAGAACGCCACGGTGATGTGGTCCGTCACCTCGAAATCCGCGTCACGGCGCATGGTCTGGATCTTCGAGACGGCCTCGCGGATCATGCCTTCCTCGATCAGCTCGGGCGTCAGCCGCGTGTCGATCACGACGGTGATGTCCTTCTCGGTCACAGCCTCGAAGCCCTCGACCTGCTGCGTGTCGATGAGCAGATCATCCGGCGCGAGCTCGACCGCATTTCCGTCAATGTCCAGCTTCAGCACCCCGTTCGCGTTCAGCTCGGCCATGGCCGCCTGTCCGTCGAGGCCCGCCAGCGCGTTCTTAATACCGCCCAGCAGTTTTCCGTACTTCGGTCCCAGCGTGCGCATCTGCGGCTTAAAGCTGTAGGATGTGAATGCGCTCACCTCGTCGGTGAACTCGACTTCCTTCACGTTCAGCTCCTCGCGGATGATGTCCTGATAATACTCCGGAAGCTCGCCCGGCGCCTTCACAAACATCTTCGCCAGCGGCTGGCGGTTCTTGCGGTTCGCGGTGTTCCGGGCGGCGCGGCCCATGGTCACGACCTTCAGGACAATGTCCATCTTCTGCTCGAGCGCAGCGTCGATCATGTCTTCGTTCACCGCAGGGAACGCGCACAGGTGCACGCTCTCGGGCGCGGACGCGTCCACAGAGCAGACCAGATTCCGGTAGATGCTCTCGGCCATGAACGGGATCATGGGCGCAGCGGTCTTCGCCACGGTCACGAGCGCAGTGTAGAGGCTCATGTAAGCATTGACCTTATCCTGCTCCATGCCCTTCGCCCAGAAGCGGTCGCGGCAGCGGCGCACGT
>CAYLPO010000027.1:0-11583 GCA_964385575.1 uncultured Lachnospiraceae bacterium
TCGGGGACTGCCGACGAACATGCCGTAGTCATAGAACGGTATCCACTCCGGGGTTTCGCCTTTTAACATATTCAGGTAGTTTTGTTTCTCAGTGAGTTGTGCCATATGGAATCCTCCTTTCCTTAACTCTCCTTCAATTCCGGACACGCTCAGCTGTAATGTTTTTCCAGTATGTGCTCCAAAGTTTCCTCGTCAATGCCGAATACGATGTTTGCGATCTCGCAGTGCAGCCCGGGATCGCTGCCTTCTTTCGTCTGGATGTCGCCCGGTTCGGGGATCGAGACCATCGCGGTGCGGGTCTCTTCGCGGGCGAATGCCTTGATATGGCCGACCATGCCGCCGGATTCTTCCACTTCGCGGGCGGTCTGATCCATGCGCGTTCTCAGATCTTCCAGCGCCGTATCATAAGAACCGGGGATGCGGATGCGTACGGTTCCGATCACGGCGTTTTCGTGGGTCGTGATCTCGATGGGCGCATCATGGTCATGGTGGTGTTCGTGCTCATGTTCATGGTGATGGCCATGCTCGTGTTCGCTCATGCCTGTCCTCCCTCCAGTCCGTTTTCCAGCGCGGCAGCCGCCTTTTCCCAGAAATCATCTCCCAGGGGCTGTAACGCGCAGACCGGACAAAGAAGTGCCGAAGGCTGATACGCTGCGGCCTGCTCGCAGACCGTGCGGAGTTCGTCTTCATCCACCAGGTCGATCTTATTCACCAGGATCACATCCGCATCGCGCAGCTGACTCTCCACGAAATCGGGCATGGCCCGCAGGACGCGCTTCCAGCGTTTGGCGTCTGCCAGCGCCAGGATGGCGGCGGGTTCGTTCAGGTCGTCCCGGATCTCCCGGCGGATCAGATCCGGGGAAGCCATGCCGGTCGCCTCGATCAGCAGCCATTCAGGATGATATTTCGTTTCGATCAGCCGGATCGTCTCATCCATCTGCGCTGTGCTGGTGCAGCAAATGCAGCCGGAGAAGATGTTTTCCACAGTGAAATTATTCTGTGTCAGCAGCTGGTTATCCACGCCCGCCTCGCTGATCTCATTTTCCAGAATGACCACGGGGGTGTCGGTCTCCCCGCTTGAACGGGCAATGAGATAGGCCGCGAACTGCAGCAGCACCGTCGTTTTTCCTGAACCCAAAAATCCGCCCAGTACGATAATCTTCATGAGGCGGCCTCCTTTGCTGAGTTTTCCTCTGATATTTATAATATCATTATAATACTTCTGCCGGATTTTCAAAATATTTGTATTTCAAGGTGGGAAGCGTTTTTCGAATGAGTTTCTTGACGACGGATTATAGAATCTGGCCGCTGTGCGACTGAGAAATGCTGTGATAGGATATTATGAGGAGGTTTGGATATGTTTCGTGAGATGAGAAGAAAAAATCAGGCATTGTCCGAGGAGGACTGCATCCGCATTCTTACGGAGGAACCGCGCGGCGTGCTGTCCGTGAACGGGGATGACGGGTATCCTTACGGAACACCCATTGACCATTACTATCATGCCGGAGACGGAAAGATCTACTTTCACAGCGGGATGATCGGCCATCGGGTAGATGCCATGAAGGCGGACCCGAAGGCGTCCTATTGCGTGTATAATGAGGGCTTCCGCCGCGAGGGAGAATGGGCGCTGAATATTTCCAGCGTGATCGTGTTCGGACGACTCGAGATCGTGGAGGATAAAGAGCTGGCCATGCAGATGGTGCGGCGGCTCTGCGATAAGTTCACGGATGACGAGGAGTATATCGAGCGGGAGATCCGGCAGGCAGGTCCGCATACATTGATCTTCGCGCTGGTTCCGGAGCATATGACCGGGAAGCTGGTGAATGAAGCGTAACGGCCTCAGAGGGGTACGCGCCTGACGAGGGGGTTTTTGACAAAAAATGAAATGAAAAAGCCGGCGGTCTGTACCGCCGGCTTTTCGTGGAACCGAGGAGGCTCGAACTCCTGACCTCTCGCGTGTGAGGCGAGCGCTCATCCCAGCTGAGCTACGGTTCCGAATGGATGCGCTTTGCTATTATAGCATAGGGCAAGAGAAATGCAAGAATAAATTATGGGCCATCAGGGCTCCACCATACGGCTGCGCCGTGTGGTCCCCCTCATGGCATATAAACACCGATCCGGCCTCGAAACCTCCAAAACGGCCGTTACCCGAACAGTTAGCTCGTCCCAGGCACCCCCACAACACACGCAAGGTCCGACTTAGTGCTGCTTCATTCCTGACCTGACACGGTTCGCCGGTTTACGTTGCATGGGACCCGGGTTTCAACACCACTTATTCGAGGCAGCACCGCCCCGGAAACAGTCCCTCAGCCGGATCATCACCCCTGCTGTAGCGGATTGCAGGTACAGGGCACCGCTAACTCCCCGGCTGGTGCGGGATTCAGTATAAAGGTCTGAGGGAAACTTGTCAATTCTTCGTCCGTACGGCGGTATCGCCCGGAGCGGGGCTGTCCGCTGTGCCCAGAGCCTCTGCTGCGGCCCGCTCGAGTTTTTCCGCCTTCACGCGCACACGAAGCTCCCGGAAGAATTCTTTCAGCATCTGCGAGCACTCCTCGCCGAGTACGCCGGAACGGATCTCCACCCGGTGATTGAAATCGGGATTGTCCAGGATGTTGATCAAAGTGCCTGCGCTTCCCGATTTCGGGCTCATACAACCGATCACGACGGCGTCGATCCGCGACTGCACGAGCGCCCCTGCACACATCTGGCAGGGCTCAAGCGTCACGTACAGGGTGCAGCCCTCCAGACGCCAGTCGCCCACCACGCGGCAGGCCTTTCGGATGGCGATCAGTTCCGCATGCGCCAGCGTGCTTCGGTCGATCTTCCTGCGGTTGTACCCGCGGGCAATGATCCGCCCTTCCCGCACGATCACACAACCGATGGGCGTCTCGCCGAGGGCATAGGCTTTTCGCGCCTGCTTCAGCGCTTCACGCATATATTTTTCGTCCGGGGTCAATGCCATGGATACCGCCTTTCTCTCTGCATAGATTATAGATATTTCATGATCTCTGCACAAGCATGCGCCTTGTGAGAGAGGGGGTTTTGATATATAATTATTGGGAATTTTTGTGCGCTTTTTTGCATGGAGAAATTTCTTTCCGGAGGACCTCGAGGATGGCGTATACCGCGCTCTACCGAAAGTGGCGCCCGCAGACGTTTGATGATGTGCAGGGTCAGGATCATATTGTGACGACCATTAAAAACCAGGTCGCCGCCGGCAAGGTGAGCCACGCCTATCTGTTCTGCGGTACCCGCGGCACCGGAAAGACCACGGTCGCAAAGATCCTTGCGAAGGCGGTGAACTGCGAACATCCCGTGAACGGGGAACCCTGCGGGCAGTGCCGGTCGTGCCGCAGCATCGATGAAGGAAACTCCATGAACGTCCTGGAAGTCGATGCGGCTTCGAATAACGGTGTCGACTATATCCGCCGGATCCGCGAGGAAGTGCAGTATGCCCCCACGGACGGACGTTACCGCGTCTATATTATCGACGAAGCGCACATGCTCACGAACAACGCGTTCAACGCGTTTCTGAAGACGCTGGAAGAGCCGCCGGAGTATGTGATCTTTATCTTCGCGACGACGGAAGCGGGGAAGATCCTTTCGACGGTCGAGTCCCGCTGCCAGCGCTATGACTTCCATCGTATCGATACTTCTGTGATCGCCGCCCGTCTGACGCAGATGACGAAGGCGGAGGGGATCGCGATCGAAGAACGCGCCGTGCGGTTTATCGCCGCGAAGGGCGAAGGTTCCATGCGGGATGCCATCAGTCTGCTCGACAAATGCGCCGCGTCCTGCTTTGACGGCCCTATCACCTACGACCGCGTGCTCGAAGTGCTGGGTGTCAGCGATACCGAAAACTGCAGCCGTATCTTCCGGGCGCTTTGCGCGGGAGATGTTGCGGAGGCGGTGCGCGGGGCCCATGCGGCATTTGAGCGTGGCATTGACGCAGCAAACTTTGTGTCGGATATGATCCGCTACCTGCGCGCCATGATGCTGCTCGCATCGTCGGCCGGGGATGAGGATATTCTGGAGATGACCCGTGAGAGCATCGCCCGGTTGAAACAGGACGCAGGTTTGGCCGGCCCGGAAACCGTGATTCGTTTTCTGCGGATCTTCTCTGAGGTGTACGGACAGCTCAGAAGCAGCGCTCAGCGCATCACCGTGATCGAGATGGCACTGGTGCGCATGGCGCGGCCGGAGGCAGATGCCGATACCGGTGCGCTGCTGCAGCGGATCGATCTGTTGGAACGGCGGCTGGCCCGATTGGAGCAGGGAACTCCGGCGCCGCAAACTGCGGGAACGACATCGGCCGCGGCACCCGCGCTTGACGGCCCCGCGCCTGCGTCGTCCGAACCCGCGAAGTCTGCTCCTTCATTGCCCGAACCGACTCTTCCGGAAGAGGAGCAGCCTTTCGACATCCCTTATGAGGAGATGTATGGTCCGGCGGATCTGTTTGGGGAAGAGGCATATTATGCAGAGCCGCAGATCGGGGAGCCGGCATTGCCCGAACGGCATTTTGAACCGGAACCGGAACGGACCGCAGCTTCGGCGGAAACACATGCACCGCAGGCTCCCGAAGAACCCGGCCCGGCCTCCTCAGTTCCGGACGGTGACCTTATGTCCCACTGGGACGAGATCGTGGCATCCATCGGCGGTGCGGCGTTCCTCTACCTGAAAAATGCGCGGGCAGAACTGGTCTCGGAAGACGAGGGCGTCGTGCGCTTCTCGGACCGCAGTGATTATTATTTCGGAGCCAGCCAGAGAAATCTGGAACTGATCGGGACCGAGGCGGAGAAGTTTCTGGGGAAACGGGTACATTTTACGGCATTGCTGGACGGCGGCCGTGAAGAGCCGGGCGAACAAGCCCCGGCAGCACAGGAACAGGCGCCGCTGAGTCATGATGACATCCAGAATATCTTCGGCATGGATGTGGAGAGCGAGTAAGAATCCGCGCTGGATCGCGCAGCCGGCTGCGGCCGGAACATAGACCGAAAAGGAGAAGTGAAAAACATGGGTAAAAGAGGCGGATACATGGGCGGAATGCCCGGAAATATGAATAACCTCATGAAGCAGGCGCAGCGCATGCAGCGCCAGATGGAGGAACAGCAGAAGGTGCTTGAGGAGAAGACCTTCAAAGCGGCCGCCGGCGGCGGTGCCGTCGAGGCGGAGGTCTCCGGACGGAAAGAGCTCCTCTCCATCGTGCTCGATGAGGATGTGGTCGACCCTGAGGATATCGAGATGCTGCAGGACCTGATCGTGGCGGCGGTAAACGAGGCCATGAAGAAGGCGGATGAAGAACAGCAGAAGCTGATGTCCGGTCTGGGCGGCGGCTTCGGTTTCTGATCATGGACAGTTATTCCGGAAAGATTCGAAGACTGGCGGAGCAGTTTGCGGCGCTGCCGGGCATCGGCGCGAAGTCAGCCCAACGGCTGGCCTTCCACATCGTCTCCATGCCCGAGGAAAACGTCACCGCACTGGCGGAGGCTATCCTTGACGCACGGCAGAATATTCGCTTCTGCAAATACTGCTGCACGCTTACAGATGAAGAGGTCTGCCCCATCTGTGCTTCCGATAAGCGTGATCACAGTACGATCATGGTCGTGGAGAACGCCCGCGATCTCGCGGCTTATGAAAAGATCGGGAGGTACGAGGGCGTGTATCACGTGCTTCACGGGGCAATTTCCCCCGCTGCGGGCATCGGCCCGAATGAGATCCGCCTGAAAGAACTCATGCGTCGGCTGCAGAGCGAAGACGTGAAGGAAGTGATCATTGCCACGAATTCGAGCCTGGAAGGCGAGACGACAGCCATGTATATCAGCAAACTCATCAAGCCGAGCGGGATCCCGGTCACGCGGATCGCGAGCGGGGTTCCGGTCGGAGGAGATCTGGAGAATATCGATGAGGTTACGCTGCTGCGCGCATTGGACGGACGCGTCCCCCTGTGATGCGCTGATGATGCAGCCGCCGAATACGACGGCTGAGACGGCTGGACAGTCCCATTTGCTTGTGTTACATTTTAAAGAAGCCTACTATATATAGAAGAAACCCGTGAGGAATAAGGAGCGCTGAACGTGGATAAGTACGAATACACAGTGAAAGCCGATAAGATCAAGCAACTGGTCTCGCGCAAGGATTATGCCACTGCGGCAAAGATCGCCGACGGGATCGACTGGTCACGCGTCCAGGATGTGCGAATGCTCATGATGGTCGCGGAAGCTTTTGAGAAGAACGGACAGTATGAGGAAGCGAAAGAAGTCCTTCTCACTGCGTATGATCTGGTCCCGGTCGGAAAGGGAATGCTCTACAAACTGACCGAGATCTGCCTGAAGCAGCGGAAGATCGGAGAGGCGGAGAATTACTATCAGGCGTACTCGAAGGCGGCTCCGAACGACACCGGACGTTTTACGCTCCGCTATGAGATCGCCTGTGCGCGGAATGAGAGCGTTGAGCGCAGGATCGACATTCTGGAACAGTTCGAGCGGGTCGACATGGATGAGCGGCTGTTCTATGAACTCGCCCGGCTTTATCATAAGGTCGGCCGCGGACGCGAGTGTGTGGCCATGTGTGACCGGATCATCCTCTGGTTCGGTGAGGGTGAATATGTGGACGCGGCCGTGGAGCTGAAGAACCGTTATTCCGGAGCGGTCGCTGAGGTCCGCCGGAAGCAGGAGGAGGCGACAGAGAGCCGCCGCCGGCGTATCGAGGAGATGGAAGCAGAGATCGAGGAGCTTCCGGATCCGGAGATCCCCGGCGTTGAGATTCCGGAGGAGTATTTTGATGAGCCGGCAGATGAAGAGCCTGCGTATGATGATCCCGCTTACGATGAGTCATTCGACGGTGAAGCGGTGTATGGTGAGCGGCTGTATGATCCGCAGGATGACGGCGGTTATGAGGTGACGGCCGAAGACGGCACCGGATATCCCGAAGAGGGCCGGCCGGATATCTGGGAAGACCCCGCGATGGCCGGTATGACCGTGGGGCAGCTTCTGGGAGAAGATCCGGAAGAGTATTCGGACGGGGAAGCTCCGGTCGATGCCTATTACGATGAGCCGTATGAGGAAGACGGCTATGAAGATTATTACGAGGACGATGAACTCGGAGAGCCGATGGACGACGGTGCTTTCTATGGTGAAGAAAGCGGTTACGCGGAGGACGGTCGGGTTTCCGACGAGCCGATCGATCTTTCTGATTTTGTGCAGGCTGCGGAAGCCAGCGGGGAAGGCCCGGATGTGGAGATGTTCTCCTGGATGAACGACGACGGGCAGGAGGGCGATGTAGGCCGTCGTATCTGGGCCAGCCTGGAAAAGGCCGAGAAAGACCGGGCGTTCCAGCCCGATCCCGATGCTGCGCCTGCGGAGTCGACGGAAGCTTTCTCGCGGCAGCTGGAGGCTGCTTTGACGGAAGAGGTCGCAGCGTTTGATGACGCCCCGGCAGAAGCTGCGCCTGCGGAGGAAGAGGAGGCGGAAACCGCTGCTGAGACCCCTCCCGTGGAAGTGTCTGCTCCGGAGATCTCCGCTGCGGAGATTCCTGCAGAGGTGACGACTGCTGAAGAAGCGTCCCCCATGGTCTTTGCCGAGCCCGAGAAAGAGATCGGCGGAGTCATTCTGCCTGCAGTACACGGAAATCTGGATCCTGCCTGGAAAGCACGGCTGTTTTCGCGCCGCTTCTTTGACGAGGAGGGCTTTGCGCTTCCGGAGGATCAGCTTCCGGAGGATCTGGATGACACCAAGAGACTGGAACTCCCCTGGACTTACGAGGAGCAGACGAAGAAGCTGGACGAGCTGAAGGATATCCGTTTCGGAGGAGACGCGCTTGCGCGGATGAATCTGGAATCCGGGAAAGACCTGGTCGATCCGGATCGATTCCAGGGTGACGGCGCGGACTATGTCGATCTGTCGGCGGTCCGCGAGGAGACGGAAGCCAGGCGCGCAGAGGATATGCGCGAGACACTGGCGCAGGCGGGCGAGAATGTGCCGGAGCATGAGCTGCTCTGCATTCTGACCGAAGTCATGGATGAGGATGCCGCTATCATGCGGGCCATGGAAATGATCCATGATGCGCATGTGTCGATGGGGACCGCGGAGGTGGATACCGCAAAGGTCACCAGCCGCAAGTTGAATTCACGCGGGATGAAGGCATGCCTGGAACGCCTGAAGGGGCGTGACCTGATCATCCTTCAGGCCGGTGATCTGGATGAAGAACTGCTGACTGAGCTGGTGGCGGAAGCAAAGGATCCGGGTGAGGATGCCGTCGTGATCCTGGCGGATACGCCCGACAGACTGCGTGAGCTTGTGGGACGCAGTCCCGAGCTTGCGGAGATCGGGGTCTATGAAGAAGAATCCGGCCAGGCAGCGCTGCCGTTTGCGGAAGCGATCCTTTCGATGAATGCCGGGACCGCTCAGGATGAGCCCGCTGCCGGGGAACTGCCTGAAGTGCAGGAGCAGACGGACGGGGCCGGGGAAACGGATGAGGAGCCCGCCTTCGAATATGAGCCCGAAGAGTCCGGGGCCTGCGAGCCGGAAGGAGAGCCTTCGGCTGAAGAAAACGCTCCGGAGGAGAGAACTTCGGAAGATTCCTATGAGGCGATCCTCGGAGAGGACTTCCGTGAACCCGAGCAGGAGCTCTCGCTTGACGAACAGATGGCGATGGCGTTCGGGGATAGCGCAGGCTCGGAGGATCCGGGCGACACCGCCCGCCTGGGAGGCGCGCTTGCAGCAGAGCTGGCGCGTATGCTCGATGATCCGGACATGACGGCCGATTCTGCAGAGACGGAAACAATTTCCGGCGGAACGAAGGAGATCCGAAAGCTGAGCGAGGCGGATCTGCATCCGGCCGGGGAGCCTGCCTGGGATGAGACGCTCGAGGAAGCGGATCTGCCCGGTGAGCTCGGGGATGAAGACGCCGCGTTCGGAGATGAGGATTACGCAGAATACGGCGATTACGAGGATTACGATCCGGAGTATGATGAAGAGTTCTCAGACGGCGCAGACAGCTCGTTCGGGGCGATCCGCGGGTTCACCCGCTATGTCGAAGAGTATGCGGACTCCCTGGACTGCGTTCTGGATGATACTGCAGGACTTGCGGTCTATGCCTGTGCCGAGGAGCTGCTGGGTGACGGCAGGCCTCTGAATGCCGAAACTGCGCGGGAGCTGGTGGAAAACGCCATGGAGCAGGCGGAACGCACTTCTCTGCGCAGCGTATTCGCGAAAAAATATGATAAGCAGGGAAGGCTGATCCTGCGGGAACAGCATTTCGATGTGGGATGACTTCATGATCAGACTGATAGCATTTGATCTGGACGGCACGCTGTTAGATACCGGAAAAGGCATCTCGGAGCGTGCCGCCGGCATTTTAAGAGAGGCATCAAAACGGGGGATCCTTACGGTCCCGGCTACCGGCCGGCTTCAGAAAGGATTGCCTGCGGGTGTCCGGGCTATGGAACATGTCCGTTACGGGATTCTGCTGAACGGCGGAGTGGTCGCGGACATGCAGACCGGGGAGGAGATCTTCCGCTGTGCATTCGACCGGGAGGAGAGTCTGGCGGTCTGGGATGAGATCTCCGGCCTGGATGCCATGACGGACGTCTATCTGGGCGGCATGGCCTATATGAACGATGACTTGCGCGAGCGGGTGAGCGAGTTCTGCCTGAGCGATGCGGTCGTGCGTCTGGTGTATCAGACCCGCGATTTCGTGCCGGATGTGCGGGCGATCCTGCAGGCGGCCCCGGCGCATGACTGTGCGGAGAAGTTCAATGTCTACTTCCGCACAGCGCATTATTCTGCGCTGATCCCGCCCGCCAAAGAGAAGCTTGCGCGTCTGCCGTTTCTGGAGGTGACGACTTCGGTCCCGAATAATCTGGAGCTGAACCGCCTCGGCGCGGATAAAGGCACCGGGCTGCTGGCTCTCTGCGGAGCCCTGGGGATCGACCCGGCTGAAACATTGGCCATCGGTGACGGAGAGAACGATGTCTCCATGCTTCGGGCAGCAGGGATCGGTGTCGCCATGAAAAACGCATGTCCGGAGGCGCTTGCTGCGGCAGACGCGGTCACGGAGCTGGACAATGATCACGATGGATTCGCTGCGGCACTCGAGCGATATGTGCTCGAAATGTAACCGCATGTATTTTGCCGGTACCGGCCGCACGGTGATCGGTCCGTGCGTGAATCGTGCAGATCGTATTGATACATATATTAGGAAGGAGCATGCATGCAGATCAGTTGGATCATCATCGTCTCGCTGGCAATTATTGCCGTTGCCCTGATCGTGGGTACGGTGCGGGGGTTTCTGCGCAGCATTCTCACATTTGGCCATCTGATCATCGCGATCGTGTTGATGGTGCTGCTTGCACCGCATGTACAGGGCCTGCTTGTGCGGGTCGGACTTGAGGATACTATTCGGACGAAGATCGAAACAGCCGTTGAGGAGAAGATCGAGGAGCATGCGGATGCCCGGATCCGGCAGCTGGGAGAACAGATGGGCGTGGAGCTGGGGCCGGACCTAGATATGGACGATCCCCTGGTGCGCAGCGTGGTGGATCTGTATCAGAGCCGCCTGAGCACCGAAGAGCAGAACGAGATCATTGATCAAAGTACGCCGGGCGGGATACTCTCAAAGCTTCTGCAGGCGCATAACACCGCGGAGGAGTATGCGCGGTTAGGGGTGGAGCGGCTGTCGGATTATATCGCGGCGTACACGACGGCGCTGGTTATGAAGGTCATTGCCGCGCTGCTGGTGTTTATCATTGCGGAGATCATTCTGCATATCCTGCTGGCGTTGAGTGAAGTGATCGAGCGGATCCCGATCATCGGCGGCATCAATCGCGTGCTGGGAACGCTTCTGGGCGCGACGATCGGATTGTTGATCGTCTGGCTGCTGTATTTCTTCCTTACCCTGCTGATCAACACCTCTTTGGGGGCTTCTGCGCTGGAAGACATCGCTGGAAATACCGTGACGAGAACAATTTATGAATTGGATCCGTTTTTGCGGATATTGGGATAAAAAGGCGATTTTGGGGTCGCTCGAAAGCGGATATACCAGATGTTGTGGACTTCGGGACGGAGCCGAAAATGCGGTTTCCATCCCGAAAAAAATGGGCGAAAAAAATCAAAAAAAGCTGTTGACAGGGCGGTAGTCGTCTGTTAAGATAGCAAAGCTCGCCCCGGGAACGGGAGCTGAGCGGGCCGGCAAAAAGGCCGGCAGGTACGCACCTTGATAACTGAACAGTGCATTCCAAATGGTTCCTGAACAATTCCGAAAGAGGACCGAGAAGGCCCTTGAGGGAAGTTCAGACGAATTGGATAATTCAAAGCGAACGAAACCTTAAAACCCAAGATTTTAAGATTTCCGGAAAGCCAAGTGTTTTCTGGGAGGACATCAAACACGAGAGTTTGATCCTGGCTCAGGATGAACGCTGGCGGCGCGCCTAACACATGCAAGTCGAACGAAGCTCTTTAGCGGATCCCTTCGGGGAGAAGCTTTTGAGACTTAGTGGCGGACGGGTGAGTAACGCGTGGGGAACCTGCCCCGTACAGGGGGATAACAGTTAGAAATGACTGCTAATACCGCATAAGCGCACACTGT
>CAYLPO010000028.1:0-11496 GCA_964385575.1 uncultured Lachnospiraceae bacterium
GATATTTTTTGATCTCATCGGGGGTCGCCTGACGAAGTTCCGCAAGGATCTCATCGATCTCGTCACGGTCCACAACGATCTTTTTGTTATTACTGAATGCCTGGGCTTTGCAGCTGTCAAGATAAGCTTCCAGATCTTCGATGCACTGTTCGATCTTGCTCATAGGTCATATCCTCCCAGATATAGTGGTGCGAATAGCTTTAACCTGTTAAATTCTACCACCTTTAGAAATATGCAACAAGATATTATTTAGTCTTTCACGCTCAAAAATACATGTTTGTTTGACTTATAGATCTTTTCCCGGTCGATCTGCAGCCTTTGAAACGCGCTGTCATCGATCACTGTGCTGATGGAGGCTTCCGCTACGATTATAGTATCCGGTCCGATCAGGCTGCTCCCGTCCAGATAAACTAAAGCTTTCTGCTCCAAATCATGCTGATACGGCGGATCCATGAAAATGATGTCAAACGGTTCGCCCCGTCGATCCAATTCCCGCAGACCTGCCATGAAATCCGTTTTCAAAAGCTCCGCATCCTCTTCCATATGACAATGCTGGAGATTCCCCAGAATAATGGCGTGGCAGCGGCGGTCGCGCTCAATAAAAACGCACTCTTTTGCGCCTCTGGACAATGCTTCGATCCCGATCCCGCCGGATCCTGCGAAAATATCCAGAAAACGCGCGCCGGGTACGTAGAGGTTCAGCATGTTAAACAAGGTCTCTTTGATCTTGTCCGTGGTAGGCCGCACATCCGGCCCGTCCAGCGTGACCAGACGGAGACGTCTGGCTTTTCCGGCGATCACTCTCATTATGTTTCCTTTCCGGCAAACCGCATTGCCCGGTCAGTCCTTCTTATGTGCGTGAAACTTATTCTCGGTACCGTTCGCCAGCCGTCGGATATTCGCGCGATGCGCGAACACGATCAATGCCGCGATGATGACCATCAGGACGAAGCAGAGCGCTCGCAGCCCCATGGGAAACACACTGATACCGGCTGCCAGAAAGATGGCTTCGATCACGACCATGGAGGAAAGCGCGATCACGGAACCGAGCGACACATATTTCGTCGCAACTGCCAGGATCGCAAAGATCACCAGGCAGATCACGGTCATCTTCCAGTCCAGTGCCAGGCCGAATGCGCAGGCACACGCGACACCTTTTCCGCCTTTGAATTTTAAAAAGAACGGGAACATGTGCCCCAGAATCACGCCGAGGCCGCAGAAAATGGTCAGAGGGACGCACCAACTGCCGAAGACATTCCTCAAACCGTAATGAATGATCATACACGGGATAAAGCACTTCAGAAAATCTCCGAGGAAGACCAGGATGCCGCTCTTCGCGCCGAGAACGCGCATGGCATTTGTCGTGCCGGTATTTCCGCTGCCTTCCTTCTTCAGATCCGTTCCCGCGGCTTTCCCGATGATCACCCCGGTCTGGAAAAGTCCGCAGCCGTAGCCGATCAGCAATATCACAATGCAGATCAAAATCATTCTGCTGTCCATCACTCTTTCTCCGATCTCTCCCTGACCACAAACTTCAGTGACGTACCCGCGAAACCGAACGCGTCGCGCAGACGGTTCTCAATGTAGCGCAGATACGAGAAGTGCATCAGCTTCTTATAATTCACAAACAGCACGAACGTAGGCGGTCCGACAGACACCTGTGTCATATAAAAGATGCGAAGGCGTTTGCCTTTATCCGTGGGCAGAGCCTTCATGGCCATAGCCTCGGTCAGGATCTCATTCAACACACCGGTCGGCACACGCATCGTCCGGTTCTGGATGATGGCATCCACGCGCTCATAGATCTTCGGCAGACGCTGGCCGGTCTCGGCGGACACGAATACGATGTCCGCATACGGCATGAATGAAAGTGTGGATCGAATATCTTTCTCGTACTGACGTGTGCTCTTGTCCGTCTTCTCGACGGCATCCCACTTATTCACTACGACCAGGATACCTTTCCCGCGCTCATGGGCAATGCCGGCAATCTTCGCGTCCTGCTCGGTCACGCCCTCGGTGGCATCGATCACGATCAGTGCCACATCGCAGCGCTCGACGGCTGTGACCGCGCGGATAATGGAAAACCGCTCGATCTCTTCTTTGATCTTACTCTTACGGCGAAGGCCGGCGGTATCGATAAACACGTACTCACGCTTGTCATAGCGGATCACGGTATCGATCGCGTCACGCGTGGTGCCTGCGATATTCGAAACGATCAGCCGGTTTTCGCCCAGAAGGCGGTTAATGATAGAGGATTTTCCCACATTCGGTTTTCCGACCACCGCGATCTTCGGGCGGTCGTCCTCTTCTTCCTCCGCATCCTTCTCCGGAAAGTACTTGATGACTTCGTCCAGCAGGTCGCCGATGCCCTGACGTCCCTGTGCCGAGACCGGGAACGGATCTCCCATGCCCAGGCTGTAGAACTCGTAGATGTCATTCCGGTACTTGTCAATATGATCGACCTTATTGACGCAGAGCACCACGGGTTTCGAGGAGCGGCGCAGCATGTCGGCGACTTTCTCATCATCCGCATTCACGCCGTCGCGCACGTCGCACATAAAAATAATCACGTCCGCGGTATCCACCGCGATCTGTGCCTGCTCGCGCATCTGGGAATAAATGATATCCTCGGTGTCCGGCTCAATGCCTCCGGTATCGATCATGGTAAACGCCCGGTCGAGCCAGGTGCAGTCCGCATAAATGCGGTCCCTGGTGACGCCCGGGGTGTCTTTTACGATGGAAATGCGTTCTCCGGCCAGCGCGTTAAACAATGTGGATTTGCCTACATTCGGGCGGCCGACGATCGCGACGATGGGTCTCGCGGACATAATTTCGTCTCCTTAAGTATTCTTTGCGGTAATTCATTTTAACAGTCCTTGACAGCATTTACAAGTTCGCTGTTTTTTGATATAAACACAGTGGTTCATTTTGAAAACTCCACATAGAAAGGCCTGTCATGTCCCAGAAAGCGAAAAGCGAATTCGCATTTGAAGGAATCTACCCCTACGCGCCCCTGAAGATCTGCGCGCTCGAGAGCATCCGCCCGTTCGCGGAACGAGTGAACGCCTACCTGACCCAGTTCCGCAGTTCCGGTACGGACTCCGAGTATGATGAAGCCAACGAGCCCGACCAGGAGCGTCTGGACTCCCACTCCTACCTCGTCAAAAACAGCTGCCCCCGTTTCGGCAGCGGCGAAGGAAAAGGCATTATTCACGAGTCCGTCCGCGGTTCCGATCTCTACATCATGGTTGATGTGCTGAACTTCAGCCTGACCTACTCCATCTGCGGACATGAGAATCACATGTCGCCGGACGATCACTTCCGCGACTGAAGCGGATCATCGCAGCGGCCTCCGGTCCTGCCCGGCGGATCAATGTCATCATGCCCTTCCTGTACGAGGGACGTCAGCACCGCCGCACGAAGCGTGAATCTCTGGACTGTGCGCTCATGCTGCAGGAACTGACGAATATGGGCGTCGACAGTATCATCACTTTTGATGCTCATGACCCGCGCATGGTGAATGCCATCCCGCTTCATACCTTTGATAACTACACCCCGCCCTATCAGTTCATGAAAGCCATCTTCCGCCGGGATAAGAGCCTGGTGATCGACAAGGATCATCTGTTGGTCATCGCTCCCGATGAAGGCGCCATGGCCCGCGCAACTTATTTCGCATCGAACCTGGGCGTGAATATCGGCATGTTTTATAAGCGCCGCGATTACACCACGGTCGTGAACGGAAAGAACCCCGTGGTCGCGCATGAATTTCTGGGGCAGGACGTCACAGATAAGACCATGATCTTAGTCGATGATATGATCGCCTCCGGCGAGAGCATCCTCGACACCGCGAAGGCCCTGAAAGACCGCGGAGCCGGAAAGGTCATTATTTGCTGCACGTTCGGACTCTTCACAGAAGGCTTTGACAAGTTTGACGATTTCCACCGAAAAGGCTATTTTGATTATATCGTCACGACAAACCTGAATTATCGCCGGCCGGAACTCTTCGATCATGAATGGTATATCGAAGCGGATATGAGCAAGTTTACTGCCGCTATCATAAACACGATGAACCATAATCAGCCGACTTCGAACATCCTTGAGCCGACCGAACGTATCCAGAGGCTGGTGAACAAATACAACGCCGAGATCAAAAATGAATTTGAGCAGAGCGTCCTGGATCTGGATCTGGACCCCGCAAATCACGAATAAGAACCGCAAACGGTCCGGGCTTTTCGCAGCCCGGACTTTTCTTTTTTATCATGGAGCAAAACATGGAACTGCATGAAACGAACAAGAATAACAGCATGGATCGTCTCTATGCGCTGAACGACTTGCGCGCGTCGCTTTTTGACCCGGAATACTCACCGCGTCAGCACGATTACTATGTCAGACTGAACGCATTTTACCGAGAGCGCGGATGCGCTTCCATAGAAGAAGCCACCGAGATGATCAAAGGCACTCCTTTTTATGACGGGCTCACCAAAGCGAAACTCATGGATGATACCGCGCTGCGCGAAAAGGCCATGCGGGAGGTGGGCTATACGGAAGCCGCTCAGATCCATGCCGAACGTCTAGAAAAGCTGGATCGTCAGGGAATCGTTTATGCCTATACCCAGGAATGGCTGGATGATTTTCAGCGGGTGGACCGAAAGGTCAACGCCTATAACGCGGTCAAAGAACTGTTCGGCCGGGTTTATAACGGCTATATCGATTTGATCGGGAATCCGCAGAAAGCACATCGCGATACGGCAGAAAAACAGATACGGGAAGGCCTGCAGGCATTTCAGCAAAAGCAGATGGACTTTTTCCGGATTGCGGCATTGCCCGCCATGAAAAAAGTCACCGGCCTTTCTGCCGGGGGGTATGAGCGCTTTCTGACTGTTATCCGGCGGATCGCCGAAGGATATTCTTTCACCGATGAAGACGTAAGCCGGACTGCGGAGGAACAGCGGCGCATCGGAGCATGGGCCCGACAAAACGCCGGAAAGTTGCGCGATGCCGGCAGGTCAGAAGTCTGGGGCCGCGCTGATTGTGTAGCGGTGCCCTCCGATACACCCGGCGGATATGTTTTTACAGATATGAGGGAGGCCAGGATCTGATGGATGCGATCTGGAAAGCCACGTATGACGCCTATATGGGCGCGCTGCAGCAGCTGAACCCGCAGGGTGCTCTCCTGACCCGCGTCCGGGATTTCGGCGCGGATCTCACACGTCTCGCCGAGGAACACGCCGGTGACATGGATATTCTGGGCGCACTTTCCAAAAGCGGATTACAGCAGACATATAACACGCTTTACATGGAATGCCAGGCTGCCGCAAATGCCGCGGTCGATTTTGATGCCGGACACGAGCTCTCAGAGGATTCTCCTCGCGCGTTTAACGCCGCCAAAGCAGGTCGGCTCCCCACCGTGCATGAATTCATCGATACCTACCGTGTGGTCTATGAGTCCATGCGGGAACATGCAAAAGGCGCCACGGCACAGGCATATCGGAATCTGTTCGATGTCGAAAAGCGGACGGACGATCTGATCGAGGCACAGATGATCATTGAACGGGAACATCTTCTGGTGAAACTCGTCACTGCCGGTTCGATCGATGCACTAAAAGAATTTGAAGAAAAGACTGACCCGAATTTTGATCTGACCTCTTCGGGGGTGAACGAAACCATCCGAAAATACGCGGAAGCGGGTTCTCTCGATGAAATCACCTATCTTTCGGAGATCGCGCGGTCCACGACCATGGACGCAGCGATCCGCGCACAGGCGAATATGCGGATCATGACCAATTTCAATGCTCTGCTGTTCGGCTGGGAGAACAATAAGCGAAAGATCCGGACCGGCGAAGGTCCTGTGGACCGGCTGGCAATGTCTATGGTCCTTGTGCGGAAGAAGACCCGGGACATGTACCGCTTCCTCTCCGAGGATCTGGGTCTGACATTCGACCGGATGCTGGAGATACCCTTCTACCGGATCATGCTGCTGCAGCCGGAAGGACTGGACGGTTATTGGCGCAAAAAAAGAGTTATGCACCCGGAAAACCTGAAGGCGCTGCGTTATATACTTTTTGAAGAGATCTTATCCACAAAATCGATGGAAGAGATCCTGCTTACACCGCAGCCGTATCCATACCGCGAAAAGATCGGAAGCGGCCCCGTTCCCGGTCACGGCCTGTCCGGTCTGATGAAGCAGACTTCCGCGATCAGACGTCTGATCGCGGAAGCGGGAAGATCCACACGAAACTGAAAAAGCACGCCGGAAGCCTGATCCGCTTCCGGCATGCCGATCTTTATTCAAACAGAGCGTCTACAAACGCATCCGGGTCGAACTTCTGAAGGTCTTCCAGATGCTCTCCCACACCGATAAACTTGATCGGTATCCCCAGCTCTTCCTGCACTGCCATGGCCATTCCGCCCTTCGCGGTCCCGTCGAGTTTCGTAATGACGGCGCCGTCGAGTTTGGCACTCTCACCGAACTCCCGCGCCTGTACCAGTGCATTCTGACCGGTCGTACCGTCCAAAACGACAAACGTTTCCATGTGCGCTTCCGGATATTCTTTTTCAATGACACGATAGATCTTGTTCAGCTCGTTCATCAGGTTCTTTTTATTGTGAAGGCGGCCTGCCGTATCACAGATCAAAAGATCCGTTTTTCGAGCCTTCGCCGCATGGACCGCGTCAAACACCACGGAAGCGGGATCCGATCCTTCCGCCCCCATGATCATGGGAACTTCGGAACGCTCCGACCATTTCTTCAGCTGATCTGTCGCGGCGGCGCGGTAGGTGTCTGCCGCCGCCAGCAGGACACGTTTGCCGGCATTGCGATAGGATGACGCCAGCTTGCCCGCCGTGGTGGTCTTTCCTGCTCCGTTTACGCCCACGAGCAGTATGACGGACGGCGCATTTTCAAACGCATACAGATCTGCGTCAGAACGAAGCTCTTCTTTCAGAATCTCGATCAACATCGCGCGGCAGTCCGATGCCTTGGTAATATGCCGGTCATAGACCCTCTGCCGCAGCTCTTCGATTATATTCTCGGTTGTCTGAACACCGAAATCCGAGGTGATCAGCAGTTCCTCGATATCATCATAGAAATCATCATCGATCCCGGTCGTGCCCAGAAAGATCGTATCAAAACCTGCGGCAATGTGATTCCGGGTCTTCGCCAGTCCTTCCGAAAGGCGCTTAAAAAAGCTTTTCTTCTCTTCTGCCATGTTCATTTCCCCTATGTCAGATTCACGGAGACCAGCGTTGAAATGCCCTTCTCCTGCATCGTGATACCGTACAGCCGGTGAGCGGCAGTCATGGTGCCGCGGCGGTGTGTGATCGTAATAAACTGTGAGCGATCCGAAAGTTTATTCAGATACTCCGCAAAACGGTCCACGTTCGAGTCATCCAGACTGGCTTCGATCTCGTCCAGCAGACAGAACGGCGAAGGCTTCAGGTTCTGGATGGCAAACAAAATCGAGATCGCTGTCAATGCCTTCTCGCCGCCCGACATCTGCATCAGATTCGTCAGCTTCTTACCCGGAGGCTGCACGATGATCTGGATGCCGGCATCAAGCACATCCTCCGAATCTGTAAGTTCCATGGTGGCGACTCCGCCGCCGAACAGTTCACGGAACACGGTATTGAATTCCACCCGGATCTGTTCGAATTTCTCAGAAAACTGTTTGCGCATGTCTTCGTCGAGCTTGGCGATCACATCGCGCAGCGCGGCCTCGGCACGGAACAGATCCTCCTGCTGTCCTTTCATAAAGTGATAGCGTTCCGAGATCTCAACATAATCCTCAATGGCATTCACATTGACCGGACCGAGTTCCTTGATCTGTGCTTTCAGCTCATGGATCTTCCTGCGCAGCTCCGCCGGCGGAATCTCTTCCTCTGCCGGTATCTGCGCAACCTGTGAAGGCGTAAGCTCATACTCATCCCAGAGATAGGTCAACGCGCGCTCAGCTTTCTCCTCGGTCTTATCCTTTTGTACTTCCAGACGGATCTTTTCCTCGCTTAGGCGTGTGATGTTTGCCGATACCTGCTCTCGCTCGTCCAAAAAACGTCTCTGATCGGCATTGGTCCCTTCACGCTGCAAAGAGAGCTCTGCGATACGAGCGTCCAGACGCTCCAGTCCGGCAGCTGCCTCCGTGATCTCCTGACCGGTCTGTGTGACCAGTTCTTTTCGCTCTTCCGCTGAACGCGACAGATCCGCTGCCTGCTGCGCGAGCTCCCGGTCTTCCCTGTCCATCTGCTCCAGTTCATCACGAATACGAATCAAATTCTCGAGGACGAAGCTGTCACGCTGAGACAGGGTATTAAATTCCACGGAAAGCGTCTCGGATTGGCTGCGCAGTTCCTCGCAGCGCGCCTCCTGCTTTTCGATCTTCCGGTTCAGCGCCACGATCTCTTTTTCCAGTTTCTCCCGATCTTCATCGCTCTGTTTAACGGTAGCGTCGATCATACCGCCCTGGGATTCGATCTCTTCGAGTTTTCCCTCAAGGACCAGCATCTCCGACTGCAAAGCGTTCCGTCTGTTCGCGATCGTATCATGTTTATCCGATGCAGCCTCAAGTCCCCTCATCAGCGAGATCCGCTCCTTCTCGAGCCATTCCCGTTCCTGACTGATCCGTGCACGTTCGCGCTTTACGTTCTGCTGGCTCTCTCTGGCCTCCTGCAGCGATCTTTCGATCTTCGAGCGCTCTTGTTCCGCTTTCTCGGAAAGAACGCGCAATTCCTCGATCTCGCGGTTGCGTCCCAGCAGATTGGAATTATTCTTATAGGCACCGCCGGTGATCGAACCACCGCGGTTCAACAGCTCTCCTTCCAGCGTGACGATCCGGATATCATGCCGGTATTTGCGTGCGATGGCCATGGCATGGTCTATATCATCGACCACCAGGACATTTCCCAGCAGATACTCCGAAAGCTCCTGATACTTTGCATCGACCCGAACCAGATCGCTCGCGCGTCCGATCGCACCGCTTTCCCCAAGCGCTTCCCGATGCGAAAGCTTTCTTCCGCTGATGCTGTCCAAAGGCAAAAACGTCGACCGGCCGTAACGTCCGCGTTTCAGGTATTCGATACATGCTTTCGCGGTCTTTTCTTCTTTTGTGACGACATTCTGAAGAGATCCGCCGAGTGCAGTTTCTAAAGCCAGTTCATAACGAGCATCGGTCCCGATCAGGTCCGCTACGGTACCGATCATACCCGGGAATCGATCCTTCGCCTCCATGAGTTTTCGAACACTGACACCGAACCCTTCATATCTCTCCGCGAGATTTTGAAGATTATCCAGCCGGATCCGGTACATATTCGCACTGTTTACCGCTTTCACATAGGCATCGTTCAATCCGGTAACGTTTGTCGCGGCTTCTTCGACCGCGTCCGCATTCTTCTGTGCTTCCGCAGCGGTTTGTTCGAGTGCTGCATTTACCGCATCCAGTTTGGCCTGCCATTCCTCCAGTTCTTTACGCGCGCTGCTCAGGCGTGTGTCTTCAGAAGAAACATCGGCTCCGAGACGGTTCTTACGCTCGAGTGTCTGCTCACGAAGTGTATCAAAATGCTGACGTCTGGCGCCGACATCCGCTTTCTCGCCCATGATCTCAATGATCCGGGCCTGCATATTTCTGGCTTCCGCCCGCATACCTTCCAGCTGCTCTTCCGCTGCGGTATGCTTCTCTTTCGCTGCGGTCACCTTGTCATCGATCTTATCCAGCTGCCGGTTCAGTTCGCCTTTTTCTTCCTGAAGCTTCTGCTGTTCGGCTTTGACCGCGCTTCTTCGTTCTTCTATGGCTTCTTTCCGGGTGGAAAGCTGCGTGGAAGATGTCTGACCGGAACGGATCTGTTCCTGCAGCACACGAAGATTTCCTTCCAGCGTCTCGCGGCGTGTAACCGTCTCTTCTCGCTCGGAGCGCACACGATTTAACTCGCCGTCAAGTGCCGCCAGCTTTTCTCCCGCTTCTTCGTGTGCCTGTTTCAGCTCCGCAGAGGATGTCTGCGCGGTATCCAGTTCACGATTCAGGTTTTCAAGATGTGTCTCCGTCTCTGCCAGCTCTCGCTCAAAGCGTTCACTCTCGATACGGAAATTACGGATATCGTAATCCTTGAGCTCGTCCTTCAGTTTCATGTACTGACGGGCTTTTCCGGCCTGGCGCTCCAACGGTTTCACCTGACGTTCCAATTCCGAAATGATGTCATTGACGCGCGTAAGGGAACTCTGCTCACTCTCCAGTTTTTTCCGGGTGGCATCGCGGCGCTTGCGAAAGCGCATGATACCCGCAGCCTCATCGAACATTTCTCGGCGATCATCCGGTTTACCGTTCAGGATCTTCTCGACCTGGCCCTGACCGATAATGGAATACCCTTCTTTTCCGATGCCGGTATCATAGAACAGTTCCACAATGTCGCGCATGCGGCAGGGCGTGTCATTCATCAGATATTCGCTTTCGCCCGACCGGTAGACCCGTCTGGCCACGCTGACCTCCTGCGGACTGTCCTTCAGCGCACCGTCACTGTTATCAAATGTCAGGCAGACATATGCATAACTGACCGGTTTTTTATTCTCCGTTCCGGCAAAAATAACATCCTGCATACTGGAGCCGCGCAGCTGTTTGGCGCTCATCTCGCCCAGTACCCAGCGTACCGCATCGGCGATATTGCTCTTGCCGCTGCCGTTCGGACCCACGATGCCGGTCAGACCTGGGCCAAATTCAAGTTTTGTCTTTCGCGCGAAGGATTTGAAGCCCTGCAGCTCAATACTTTTTAAATACATACGTCACCTGACCTTATGACTGGTTCTGCGTTTCCAGCAGCGTCAGTGCCTTCGCAGCAGCTTTCTGCTCGGCGCTTTTTTTGGAACGTCCCACGCCGGACGACACCGCATGATCATCCAGCAGGACTTCGACTTCAAAGCGTTTATTATGATCCGGCCCCGATTCCGACACGATCTGATAAGCCAGTTTTTGTCCGCGTGCCTGCGACCATTCCTGGAGACGGGACTTACTGTCGAACTCAGCCTCCTGCACCTGTGCATCCTCAGGATTCGCAAGGATATATTTCAGGATGAACGCCCGTGCGGCATCCAGACCGCTGTCGGAATAGATCGCGCCGATCACAGCTTCCGTCGCATCGGAAACAATAGAGGGACGTCTGCGGCCGCCGGACTGTTCCTCCCCTTTACCCAAAAGGATATAATCTCCGAGACCGATCTCCGCCGCGCGTTCATTGAGTGCCGTCTCACAGACTAATGCCGCGCGCAGTTTCGAAAGTTTCCCTTCATCGTACTCCGGATACATACGAAACAAAAGATCACTGCTTACCAGTTCCAGCACGGCATCTCCCAAAAACTCCAGTCTTTCGTTCGTCACAGGCGTCATTCCGGGCGCGGTGTGCTCGAAAGCATACGAGCGGTGTGTCAATGCTGTCGTCAACAGCGATCTGTTCTGAAAACGATATCCGATCTTTTCCTCAAATTTTTCCAGCTTCATGGTGTCAGGCGTTTTTGATTGC
>CAYLPO010000029.1:0-11483 GCA_964385575.1 uncultured Lachnospiraceae bacterium
TCCTCCACGAAATAATTCCCGTAGCTGGTCAGCCCCATCAGGTACGCGCCGCGCGCCCGGCACTCGGTCATATTGCTCACGGTCTTCTCGAGCAGATCCTTCTGCGTCAGCACGCCGATCACCAGCGTCCCGTCCTCGACCAGGCTGATAGTCCCGTGCTTCAGCTCGCCCGCCGCGTACGCCTCGGAGTGGATGTAGCTGATCTCCTTCATCTTCAGGCTGCCCTCGAGGCTGATCGCATAGTCCACGCCGCGCCCGATGAAAAAGATGTCCCGCGCGTTCGCGAACTTCGACGCGAACCACTGGATGCGCTCCTTGTCCTCGAGCACCCGCTCCATCTTATCCGGCAGCGCCATCAGCTCCGCGATGTCGGCCGCCGCGGTCTCCGCGTTCACGGTCCCGCGCAGCTCGCCCAGCCGCACCGCCAGCAGGTCGATACTCACCAGCTGCGCGCTGTAGGCCTTCGTGGTCGCGACCGCGATCTCCGGCCCCGCGTAGGTGTACATGCAGTAGTCGCACTCGCGGGCAATGCTCGATCCCACCACGTTCACGACCGCCAGCACCGGCACCCCGCGCCCCTTCGCCATCCGCAGCGCCGCGAGCGTATCCGCGGTCTCGCCGGACTGCGAGATCACGATCATCAGCGAATTCTTCGCGAACTTCGGGTTCCGGTAGCGGAACTCCGAGGCCAGGTCGGTCTCGACCGGAATGTCCGCCAGATCCTCCAACACGTATTTCCCAGCCACGCCCACATGGTACGCGGATCCGCAGCCGATGATGTACAGCCGCTCCAGCGAGCGCAGGAACTCGTCGGTCAGACCGGTCGAACTCAGGTCGATGCTCCCGTCGTGGATATAGCACCCCAACGTGTCGCGCACGGCCTTCGGCTGCTCGTGGATCTCCTTCAGCATGAAGTGCTCGAAGCCGCCCTTCTCGGCCGCCTCGGCATCCCATGTGATCTCGACGGACTCCTTCTCCACCTCGTCTCCGTTCAGGTCGAAGAACGTGACATGGCCCGGCGTCAGGCGCGCCATCTCCAGGTTATCAATGTAGTAGACGGTCCGCGTGTACTTCAGGATGGCGGGAACGTCCGACGCCAGATACGCGCTGTCCTCCCCCAGGCCGATGATCAGCGGGCTGTCCTTCCTGGCCACCCAGATCTCGCCCGGATAGTCCCGGAACATCAGCGCCAGCGCATAGGTCCCGCGGATGCGGACCATGGCTTTCGCGATAGCGTCGATCGGACCGATATTGTACTTTTTGTAATAATAGTCCACCAGGTTCACCGCGACCTCGGTGTCCGTATCCGAATAAAAGGTGTAATCGTGCCGCAGCAGCTTCTGCTTCAGCTCCTGGTAGTTTTCGATGATGCCGTTGTGGGCGCCCACGACATTGTCATCCGCGGAGTGATGCGGATGAGCGTTCGCCTCGGTGGGCTCGCCGTGCGTGGCCCAGCGCGTGTGGCCGATGCCGCAGGTCCCGGGCACCGCCGCGCCGCCGTCGGTCTTCTGCACCAGGTTCAGCAGCCGGCCGGGCGCGCGCACGACTGCGGTCTTCCCGCCGTCCGCCTCACGCACCGCGATGCCGGCCGAGTCATAGCCCCGGTACTCGAGCTTCGAAAGCCCGTCCAGCAGGATGGGGGCCGCCTGCTCGCTTCCGGTGTATCCGACGATTCCGCACATGTTCCGTCCTCCTTATATGGCGCAGATCCGATCTGTTCCGCCGCGCCTGCACATAATTCTTTATAAAAGAGGAAAAAATCGCTGTCAATGTCGGGATATTTATACTCTCCGGCCTGTTATTCCCGTGATGTTATCAGGGAATGCTCCTTCCGCGGCGCGGCGCGAAATCCACAATTCTTTCCTTTTTTCTTCACAATTCGAACACAGGTTCCCGGTATCCTGTGAAATGTCCGGGCAAGGCCACCAGGCGGGACGGATCCAAGCCTCGTCCCGCCTGGTGGAAAGCCCGGGCACGAAGATGACAGTCACCGCCCGCATCGGGCATCGAGCGAAATAACATTCACAGGAGAAACAAAAATGAAAAACGACATCGAGAGAAATATAGATTACGTATTAGAGAAAGCAGAAGAAACGGCTCCCGCGGAGGCGGGGCAAGTCCGCCGTGCGGTACACAAATTCAGCATGAAGCGCGCAGCACTCCCCTGCTTCCTGGCCGCGGCGATGATCGCGACCCTGGCGGCTGCGGGATGCGGCCAGGCGGCCGGATCAAGCAACGCAGGAGGTTCCGACAGTGCGGGATCGTCCGCAGGTTCCGCGGACAGCGGTTCGGCCGTCTCCTCCGGCAGTCTGGATGAGGCCTCCGGTACGAGCACGGCAGCGGCGCTGGCGCAGATGGGGGCTGCTACGGCATTGACCCCGCAGGACATCACCATTAACGACACCGTCGAGAACAACGCCGACAGCGAACACGCGATCGAGGCGGACGGCACGGACGCATCCTACGCGAACACGCAGGTCATCAAGACCGGCGACTCCGACGCGGGCGACGAGGCCGACTTCTACGGCGATAACGCGGCGATCTTCGCGACGAACGGCGCCACACTCGACCTGTCCGACATGGTCATCTCGACCGACGGCACCCATGCAAACGCGGTCTTCTCATACGGCGAAGGCACGACCGTGAACATTTCGGACAGCTACATCGAGACCTCGGGCAACTGCTCCGGCGGCCTGATGACCACCGGCGGAGGCACCATGAACGCGACGAACGTCACTGTAAACACCAGCGGAAACTCCTCCGCGGCCATCCGCTCCGACCGGGGCGGCGGCGATGTGAACGTGACCGGCGGCTATTACACGACTTCCGGCACCGGCTCGCCCGTGATCTACTCGACTGCGGACATCACCGTGGACAATGCCTACCTCGAGTCCACCGCCTCCCAGGGCGTGGTCGTCGAGGGCGCGAACTCGGTCACACTGAACGACGTGACGCTGGTTGCGGACAATAACACGAAAAACAGCGACAACTCCGACTGGTATCAGGCGGTCATGATCTACCAGAGCATGTCCGGCGACGCATCCGAGGGGCTCTCGAGCTTCGCGATGACGGACGGAAGCCTGACAAACATGAACGATGACATCTTCCTGGTCACGAACACCACGACCACGATCGACCTGACGAGCGTCGATATCCAGAACCTCGACGCCGAGGGCGTGTTCCTGCGGGCGCAGGCGGCCGGCTGGGGCAGCGAGGGCGCAAACGGCGGACAGGTGACCCTGAACGCTTCAGAGCAAGAGCTCACCGGCGACATGATCATCGATGAGGTCTCCGCGCTGAACCTGTATCTGACCGACGGCTCGAGCTTTACGGGCGCGATCACCGGCAGCGACGGCACCGGCTCGGATGAGACGACCGGGGATGTCTACGTCGAGATCGAGAGCGGATCGACCTGGACCCTGACCGGCGACTCGTACATCACCGCGCTGACCTGCGATGCGGACGCGATCGATCTGAACGGCTATACGCTCTACGTGGACGGCGCGGCGTACACCGAGGGGACCGCGTCCGAGGGCACTGCGGTCGAGATGACGGTGTCCGAGGGCAATGGAGGCCCCGGCTCGGGCGAGATGCCGGACGGAATGCCCGGAAGCTCTGACAGCAGTTCCGACAGCAGCTCCGGCGGCCCTGGCGGAACACCTCCGGAACTCCCGGATGGGGCAACTCCCGGCGAAGCACCGAGCGGAGCACCCTCCGGAGCCCCTTCCGGGACGCCTTCGGGAACGCCGGGCGAAGCGCCATCGGGCGGCCCCGGCAGCTCCTCGTCGAGCAGCAATTCGTAACGAAAGCACATCATTGCCCTTTCCGTACAAGGGCTGAACATGAGAACGGGAGTCCGCCTGTCGGGCTCCTGTTTTAATTTGGAAATCATTTCCATTTTTCTTGCATTGCCCGCGTGCATCTGGTAAAATCGGGAACGGTTTCCAAATTCAAGGCACCATTCCAAGACCCGCGGTGCTGCCGCCCGGAGGCATCATGACGAAAGACACTACACACACTACTTATAAGACACGCCAGCGTGAGCTCCTGCTCACCTACCTGCGCTCGCTTCCGGGAGAACACGTCACCGCCGGGGATATCTGCGAGCATTTCCGCGGATGCGGCTGCGGCATCGGTCAGACCACGGTCTACCGTCAGCTGGACCGGCTGGTCGAGGAAGGGCTGGTAAAGAAATACGTGTTCGACGGAAGCACGCCGGCCTGCTATGAATTTGTGGATGATGGGGAAAACTGCAGCGAGGAGAGCTGCTTTCACTGCAAATGTGAGGTCTGCGGACGACTGATCCACCTGCACTGTGAGGAGCTGGCCGGCATTGCCGCGCATCTGCGCGCACACCACGGGTTCGAACTGAGCCCGCTGCGGACAGTGTTTTACGGGGTGTGCGAGGATTGCCGAAAGGTGTGAGTATATGAGTTTTTACTTCGACAGATCTGCATCCGCTGCGAAAAGGATCTTCGCTGCCGCGCTCGCGGCGGCATTGGTCCTGGTCGTGCTGTGCTCCGCCTGGTTCCTGGCTGCCGATGCCGGTCATGACTGCAGCGGGGAAGACTGCGAAGTCTGCGTATTTCTGGAAGAATGCCGCGCGAATATCCGGCGGACGGGCTTTGCGCCGCATGGATCATTGAACGCCTCCGGAAACCCTGTCTGAATCCCTTACATTTCTTATTCTGGAGGTATCTCGCTTATGAAAAAGTTTCTTTTCAAAGGCGCTGCCCCTCTGGCAGCCGCCGTGCTCTCTGTCGGCTGCCTGACCGCCTGCAGCGCGGATCCTGCGGGCAGCGCATCCGAAAACTCTGATACATCAACCGTAAGCGCACCGGAAGCCGAAGCAGCGAACGATGCTGCAGGCGATCCCACGAACGCCGGCGACACGCTCCACATTGTCACGACCATCTTCCCGGAATACGACTGGGTCCGGAACATCCTGGGCGAGGAAGCGGACCACGTGGATCTGACCCTCCTTCTGGACAATGGTGTCGATCTCCACAGCTACCAGCCCACCGCCGAAGACATCCTGACCATCTCCACCTGCGACCTGTTCGTCTATGTCGGCGGCGAGTCGGATGACTGGGTCGAGGATGTCCTGGAGGAGTCCATGAACCCGGACATGCAGGTGATCGAGCTGCTGGATGTGCTGGGCGATGCGGTGCGCGAGGAGGAAGTCGTCGAGGGCATGGAAGCTGATCATGATCATGAACATGAGGAAGATCACGATCATGACCACGAGGAAGGTCCCGAATACGACGAGCACGTCTGGCTCTCCATGCGGAACGCCGAAGTGATCTGCGCAGCGCTCTGTGACGCGCTCTGTGCAGTGGATCCCGCGAACGCGGATGCCTACACCGCGAACGCGGAAAGCTACACTGCACAGCTTCAGACGCTGGACGCGGAGTATGAATCCGTCGTGGCTGCTGCCCCGGACACGGCTGCCGGTCACACGCTGGTATTCGGCGACCGCTTCCCGTTCCGCTACCTGACCGACGACTACGGTCTGGATTACTATGCGGCCTTCGTCGGCTGCTCGGCCGAGACCGAGGCCAGCTTCGAGACCGTCTCTTTTCTCGCGGGAAAAGTGGATGAGCTGCAGGTGCCCTGCGTTCTGATCATTGACGGAAGCGACGGGACCATTGCCCGGACCATCGTCCAGAGCTCTTCCACGCCGGACCTCCCGATACTGACTCTGAATTCGCTGCAGTCGGTGACCGCGGATGACCTCGCAGCCGGCACCACCTATCTGTCCGTTATGGAGGCGAACCTGGAAGTCCTGCGCGAGGCGCTGGGATAACCGTTTCCCGGGATCACCGTTTTCACGGATCACCGTTTTTTAAGGAAAATGTCATGGCACGGATCATTGCAACAGATCTCAATGTGGGCTACGGCTCGCGCGCGGTGGCCGAAGGGCTGAACTTCACCGTCGAGCAGGGGGACTACCTCTGCATCGTCGGCGAGAACGGCTCCGGAAAGACCACACTGATGAAGACTCTGCTCGGCCTGCAGGCCCCGCTCTCCGGAGAGATCCGGAAGGAGGGGCTTGATGCCGGCGCCATCGGCTATCTGCCGCAGCAGACGGACGTCCAGAAAGACTTCCCGGCCTCGGTGCGGGAGATCGTTCTCTCCGGTTTTCAGGGGCGCTGCGGCCTTCGTCCGTTCTACACGCGCGAGCAGAAGGAGCAGGCCGCCCGGAACATGGAACGGCTGGGCATCAGCGGCCTCGCGCGCCGCAGCTTCCGCGAGCTCTCCGGCGGTCAGAAGCAGCGGGTCCTGCTGGCGCGGGCACTCTGCGCGACGGACAAGGTCCTGCTGCTGGACGAGCCGGTCTCGGGACTGGACCCTGAGGCCACTGAGCTGATGTACCGGATCATTCAGGAGCTGAACGAGGCCGGGACAACCATCATCATGATCTCGCACGACCTGGCCGCTGCCGAGACCTACGCGAAGCACACGCTGCGCATGGGAAAGGAGGTCAGCTATGCTTGAGACACTCGCCCGCTATCTGGAATTTCCGTTCGTGCGCTATGCGCTGATCGTCGGCGTGCTGATCGCACTGTGCTCTTCGCTTCTGGGCGTGACGCTGGTGCTGAAGCGCTTTTCGTTCATCGGAGACGGGCTGTCGCACGTCGCGTTCGGGGCCATGGCAGTCGCCTCGGTGCTAAAGATCACGAACCACACGGTCCTGATCCTGCCCGTGACCATCATCGCCGCCGTGCTGCTCCTGCGCACCGGCGCGCACACGAAGATCAAGGGCGACGCCGCCATTGCCATGATCTCGGTCGGCGCACTGGCCTTCGGCTACCTGATCATGAACCGGTTTTCGACCTCCGCGAACATTTCGGGCGACGTCTGCAGCACGCTGTTCGGTTCAACGTCGATCCTGACGCTGAGCATGCGCGATGTGACGTTATGCGCGGTCCTGTGCGCGATCGTGGTCGTACTGTTCGTGGTTTTCTATCATAAGATCTTCGCGGTCACATTTGACGAAGACTTCGCCTCTGCGACGGGCGTGAATGTGCGCCGCTATAATCTGCTGATCGCGGTGATCATCGCGGTGATCATCGTCGTGGCCATGAACCTGGTCGGATCCCTGCTGATCTCGGCGCTGGTGATCTTTCCGGCGCTTTCGGCCATGCGGCTGTTCGGGAACTTCCGGGCGGTGACCATCTGTTCGGCGGTGCTGTCCGTGGTCTGCGCGTTTGCGGGCATCATCATCTCGATCCTGGCCGGAACGCCGGTCGGCTCGACGATCGTGGCCGTGGACGTGCTGGTATTTGTGATCTGCTTCATCGCAGGGATGTTTACGGGAGGAAAGCGATGAGAAAAGATACTCCGGTGAAAAAGTTTCGTTCCGGTAAGACCTCCCGGATGATGGCCGCAGTATTGACCGTCCTCGGGCTCGCACTGGCATTGACCGCGTGCGGCGGGGACGAAGGTTCTGCAAGCCGGGACACTGCCGGGAATACGGGCAATGACGTGGCTTCCATCATGGAAGACGCAGAGAGCGCGGCAGCCGAAAGCCCGGAAGCCGAGAGCCCTTCGGACAATGTCGGGACTGAAACACTCGACACAGCGACCCAGACACCCGCCTCGCCGGACCCGGCATCCGACGCCGGCGCCCTCGCGCCCACGGTCCACGCGGGCGGGGAACTCCCGGAGTCCGTGCCCTCGGCGGAGGGGATCGACATTGACCTCACGCAGATGTCCGCGACCATGATCTACTCCGAGGTGTATAATATGCTCTATAATCCGGACGAATACATCGGAAAGACCATCCGGATGGCAGGCACATTTAATCCGTATGTCGACCAGAGCACCGGCATCACATATAACCTTTGCCTGATCGCGGATGCAACCGCATGCTGCCAGCAGGGCATGGAGTTCGAGCTCGCAGGCGGGCAGGATGCGACAGAGTTCCTGTCAGCGGAGGACGAGATCACGGTCGTCGGGACCTTCGACACATATATGGAAGGTGAATATATGTACTGCACACTGCGGAATGCTGAATTGGTAGGATAACACAACTGTGAAAAAAGTTCTTATACGATCGATCATTGCTGCCGCAATAGCAGAAGGCATAGGCGCATCCATAAACCTGATCTCCTATTTTACATCAGGCCGGCTTTTGCTCTCACTCACTCTTGCGGGCGGCGAATGGATGGGGTGGATCGGATTCGGCGTATTTCTGAGTAAGATCTACCCGATGACTTCATCGCCTCTGGAAAGTGCAAACGGTCGGATGCATCTTGCGTTTGATCTGACGAGTTTTCTGGTGACGGTGGGGATCGCGTTCGCGGCAGCGTTTATTATCAATCTGGCTGCATATAAAAGCAGGGATCATAAAGAGACATTTTGAATATGACAGAACGACCGAAAACCAGCAGCAAAAACGACTCAGAGCGGCCGCAGTCTGATCACGCCTATCAGCTGATGTTCGATGTGGCCGCAGACCGGCTTCGGCGGCATACGCCGCAGGAGATCGCGCGAAATGCGGGCGTCACGTTCCTCGCCGGGGCAGATGCGGCAGCACCTCAGGCAGAAGGATCTCTGGTGATCGCGTCGCTGAATGAGACCTTCACCTTGGACTGGCCCTCCTGCCGGTGGCGCGAGGCGCCCGAGAACTGGCAGAGTCTGGTCCTCCTGCACTATCTGGATCTGGCGGACGGCACCCCGGTGCTGGCTTACGGACCGGAGGCAGATACGTTCGCGGAAGCTGCCGGCAGCATATGTGCAGCCGAAGGCTCCAAAAAGGCCGGCAACATCTCCACCGCAAAACTCATCACCATGAAGCAGGTCCCGGACGGCCTGGTTCGCGGCTCGAAATTCGAATTCACCGCAGCGCGCTCCTTCGAGCGCATCCTGCGCGGGCGCACGGCGGAGCAGATCCGCAGCGCCGCTTCGGCATTGGGCGCCGTGGAAACGGACGGCAAAGGCGACCTCTGCTTTTGTGTCCCGTTCGCTCCGCGCTTTCCGGTTTTTCTGCAGATCTGGCTCGCCGATGAAGATTTCCCGGCCAGCGGCCACCTCTATCTGGACATCAGCGCCGGCCGGTATCTGACGATCGAGGATATCGTCACGGTGGGCGAGATCCTGATCAAACGCTTCGAGGACGCATGCAGCAGATTGGGATAATACACCGAGCCGCCAAAACGCACATATCGATCATAGACGCACAAAAGGGGACCTCCGCAAGCGGAGATCCCCTTCCGCTGTTTTCTTCAGACTTGTCAGACTGATCAGTCAGCCATCTTCGCCTTGAACGCCTTGATGGCCTTCGTCAGCTCGGGAACGATCTTGTTCAGGTCGCCCACGACGCCGTAGTCAGCCACGTCGAAGATGGGTGCGGACTCATCCTTGTTGATGGCAATGATGATGTCGGACTCTTCCATACCGGCCAGGTGCTGGATAGCACCGGAGATACCGATCGCGAAGTAGACGTTCGGGCGGACGGTCTTACCGGTCTGTCCGACCTGCAGATCCTTCGGCTTCCAGCCGGCATCCACGACTGCACGCGAGCAGCTCACGACGCCGCCGATAGCCTCAGCCAGCTCGTCCAGGATGGCGAAGTTCTCGGGGGAACCCACGCCACGGCCGCCGGAGACCAGGATCTTCGCATCCTGAATGTCCACGACATTGCCCGTGTTGCGGACGACCTCAAGGATCTCGACATACTTGTCATCCGGAGTGAAGCCGGGGTTGTACTCGATGATCTCAGCGGTTCTGCCGGCCTCGCGGGGCAGAGCCTGCATAACACCGGGACGGACGGTCGCCATCTGCGGTCTGTGATCCGGGCAGGCGATGGTCGCGATGGTGTTGCCGCCGAACGCAGGACGGGTCATGAGCAGCTGATTGTGCTTGGTCTCACGGCCGGGGATCGGCTTCATGGGGAAGTCTCCGATATCCAGCTGCGTGCAGTCCGCGGTCAGACCGGTCTTCACACGGCAGGAAACTCTGGGACCCAGGTCACGGCCGATGGCGGTCGCGCCGACCAGCATGATGTCCGGCTTGAACTCATTGATCACGGAAGCCAGCGCATGCGCGTAAGGCTCGGTGCGGTACTCCTTCAGCTCGGGATCGTCGACCACGATGACCTTGTCAGCACCGGCCTCAGCCAGATCCTTCGTCAGAGGCATCACCTCAGAACCGATCAGGACAGCGGTAACCTCGGTGCCCAGGTCGGCAGCCAGCTTTCTGGCCTCGCCGATCAGCTCAAAAGCAATGTTGTTGACTTTGTTATCAACCTGCTGCGCGTAAATATATACGCCCTTGTATTCTTCTAAAGCCATTATTCGTTCACCTATATCCTTCTATAAACTCGATTCTTAGATGATGTGCTTCTCATCGAGCTTGCCCATCAGGTACTCGACGGACTCCTGGACGTCCAGGATGACCTGCTCGCCCTGGCCCTTGCGGACCTTATCGGAAGCCTTCGCGATCTGCGTCGGCGAGCCGGCCTTACCCAGCTGATTGTCCTCGACATCCTTCAGGTCAGCGCGGCCCCACACGGTCACTTCTGCCTCATAGGCATCCCAGATTCCGCCGGGGGTCATGTAACGCGGCTCAGCCAGCTCCGCCAGAGCGGTCAGCAGGCAGGGCATCTTCGCCTTGACCATGTGATATCTGTCATCATACATTCTCTTCACGATGACATAGTCGCCGTCGATCTCGATGTTCTGCGCATAGGAGACGACCGGGATATCCAGATGCTCGGAGATCTGCGGACCGACCTGAGCGGTATCACCATCGATGGCCTGACGGCCGGTGATGATCAGATCATACTCGAGGTTCTTGATGGCAGCAGCGATCGTCGTGGAGGTCGCCAGGGTGTCAGCGCCGCCCAGGATACGATCGGTGACCAGGATCGCCTTGTCAGCGCCCATAGCCATGGCCTCACGCAGGATGTCATCCGCCTTCGGCAGACCCATGGTCAGAACGGTAACTTCAGCGCCGTACTGATCCTTCAGTCTCAGAGCAGCCTCCAGACCGGCTCTGTCATCCGGGTTCATGATGGCGAGCATCGCGCCTCTGTTCAGGGTGCCGTCTTCGTTGAACTTGACGCCGCCCTTGGTGTCAGGTACCTGCTTAATGCAAACGATAATCTTCACGATGGATCCTCCTTACTTTAACAGATTGGCAGAGATGACCATGCGCTGGACCTCGGAGGTACCCTCGTAGATCTCAGTGATCTTAGCGTCACGCATCATACGCTCCACGTCATAATCTCTCATGTAACCGTAACCGCCGTGCAGCTGAACAGCCTTCGTGGTCACTTCCATAGCGGTCTCGGCAGCGTACAGCTTCGCCATAGCAGCCTCAACACCGTAGCTCGTCTGCGTCGACTTCGCAACGGCCGCCTTGTAGACCAGCAGCTGCGCAGCCTGGCACTTCGTGGCCATGTCAGCCAGCTGGAACTGCG
Organism: uncultured Lachnospiraceae bacterium; assembly: GCA_964385575.1. Taxonomy (GTDB): domain Bacteria; phylum Bacillota; class Clostridia; order Lachnospirales; family Lachnospiraceae; genus RGIG5636. The sequence goes on from CAYLPO010000029.1 coordinate 11,429, forward strand.
AAATCATCACCACCGTTATTAATCTGGCAAAGCGACAAATGCGTCCCCTCGATTT
>CAYLPO010000030.1:0-211 GCA_964385575.1 uncultured Lachnospiraceae bacterium
AGGAACACATCCTCGAGCGAGGCATCGCCTTTGACCTCTTCCATGGTGCCGGAGCGGATCAGCCGCCCCTGTCGGAGGATGGCGACTTTATCGCAGAGCTTCTCCGCGACCTCCAGAACATGCGTCGAGAAAAAGATCGCACCGCCGCGGTCACACAGTTCACGCATCATCTCTTTCAGCAGGTGCGAAGCCTTCGGGTCCAGGCCCACGA
>CAYLPO010000030.1:221-11108 GCA_964385575.1 uncultured Lachnospiraceae bacterium
TGGATTCAAAATAATAGATAGCAAATTATATTTCTTCTCAAGAGTAAATGGAGTCCACGAACGGTTCATCCATCAGGATCAGTTCCGGCTCATGGATCCAGGCCGAGATGATGGCCAGCTTCTGCTTCATACCATGGGAATACGCGGCAATGGGCTGTGCCAGGTCCTTCGTCAGGTCAAACCGCCCTGCATAGTCACGGATGCGCGCCTGACGGTCCTCCGCGCTGACACCGAACACGTCCGCGACGAAATTCAGGTACTTGATTCCGGTCATGTAATCGTAAAGATCGGGATTATCCGGGATATATGCCATCCGCCGCTTGCAGGCCAGCGGATCCGTGAGGATGGAAGTCCCGCCGATCAGGATCTCCCCCTCGTCAAACTGCTGAATGCCGGCGACCGAGCGCAGCGTGGTCGTCTTTCCTGCGCCGTTATGCCCGATAAAACCGTAGATCTCCCCGCGGGCAATGTGCAGGGACAGATCATCTACTGCCGCCGTGTCTCCGAACCGCTTCGTCAGGTGCTCAATTCTCAGCATGTTTCTTCTCCTTCCGCTTTTTCCGCATCATCTAACAGCCGGCGTTTTCCGCCCGGCTCCGCGGCGCCCTCGATATGCCCGCGGATCTGCTCTTTCGCATACGCGATCTCCGTCTGCAGCTCCCGGCTCGAAAGCCGTGCCGCACCCTCACCGAATATGATCATCTGCTCGAGGCGGTCCGAAGTCGCGACCGTCACCGCGTATTTTTTCGACATGTCATGCGCGGTCTTTTCAATATACTGGTCCGCGGTTTCCGCCTCTTTCGTGTACACGATGTCAATGCCGTGCCAGCGCGTCTGCTCTGTCTGATGCCCTTTCACCCGGTATGCGTCAAAGACCAGGATCACCGAGCAGCCCCGGTAGCCGCTGTAGTTGGCCAGCTCCTCCGCGAGCCGCATGCGTGCCGCGTCCACGTTCGACTGCGCCAGCTCCGCGAGTTCATCCCACGCGAAGATGACATTATAGCCGTCGACCAGCAGATACTCTTTTTTGGCCGGCCTGCCGTGCTCTCCCGCTTTCAGTGCCTCGACCGAAGCCTGCGTGTTCGTCTTCGCCTGCGCGGCACGGACATCCAGCGAATCACCCGCGCCCATGCGGCCATAGGTCACGCTGCCGTAAGACGTGCGCCGGATACTCCCGGCTTTTCCTCCCGCTCCGTCGCTGCCGTCACCGCTGCTCCCCGCATTTTTCGAACCGTACGTCCGGCGGAAGATGGCTTCCAGCTCCGCGTCCAGCGCCCGCCCGGCATCGTAGCTGCTTTTCGCGTCTTTTCCACCGCGGCAGCCCGCGCCGCCTGGACTGTCGTCAAGACCGGTGCCTTCGCCGAAAACTGTGGCCGTTTCCACATCGTCCGGTGCGGTTTCCACAAAACCGTCGCTGTTTATCACAGGTTCCGGGGTATGCATCATGGCGTCCGACTCCCACCAGGGGACCGTGTATCCTGAACCGTGTGTACAGAATACAGAATCCGCGGGATTTCGCCGATCCGCCTCCGGGTCATAGCCCCGCTCCGCGATGACCGCCTCCGCCGTCTGGTCCGTGCAGGGACTAAACCCTGCCGGCACGCAGTCGATCCTTCCGCGCCCGCCGCTGTAGGCCGTAAGCTCCTGCTGGTAATTTCCCAGGCCGGCCGCCGGCCCTTCTCCGGCAATGACGGCCATGCATTCCCCCGCATCCGTCCCGGCGCCGAAGCCTCCCGCTGGTCCCGCCAGATCCGGCGCCTCAAACCGCGCGCCCATATTCTGCAGGTCATTCAGCGCGCGGCCTACATTTCCCTGCGGAAGTTCCAGCCGAAAATCGAACCGCGGTTCCAGCAGAGCCACTTCGTTTTTCGCAGCGGCCTTCATAAGGGCCTGACGGAACGCGCGTCTGGCCGCCTGCGCGAAATCGCCGCCCTCCGTATGCTTCGGGTGCGCTTTCCCGCCCACGAGAACGATCCTCGCGTCTGTAAACTCAGACCGCGTGAGCACTCCCGTGAGCCGCATGCGCTGCAGCCCTCCCAGGATCAGCCGCTGCCAGTGCCCCGCCAGGACATCTGTGCTCAGCCGGCTCTCGAAGCGCAGCCCCGACCCGGGCGTCCCGGGCTCGATCAGCAGCCGCACCTCCGCATAATGCCGCAGCGGCTCGAAATGTCCCGCGCCCAGCACGGGCGCCGTCACGGTCTCCTTATAGATGATCTTCCCGGGGCCGAAGCCAACCTTCACCCCGAAACGCTCCTCGATCAGCGCGGTGATCACTTCGGTCTGGATCTGCCCCATGAAGCAGACGCGGATGCTGCCGGTCTCCTCGACCCACTCCGGGGCCAATGCCGGCTCCTCCTCCGCGAGCAGATTCATCTTTTCCATCATCTGCGCCGCGTCGACCCCCTCCGGCAGGATCAGGTCGCAGCGGATGGCGGGCGCAAGCAGCGTCCCCTCTCCGCCGGGTTCCGCGCCCAGCGCATCGCCGGCCCGGACGCCCGTCAGGCCGCAGACCGCGCAGACGCCGCCTGCCTCCATCACGGGCAATGTCTCGTATTTGGTCCCGGAATAGACCCGGATCTGTTCCACTTTATCTTCGCCCACGCGCATCTTCGCGGTGAGCGTACCGCCGGTCACTTTCAGCCATGCCAGGCGCGTGCTCGCGGCGTCACGCGAGATCTTATAGACGCGCGCCGCAAACTCTTTTCCATAGCGGGGCAGCGGCGCCAGTTCCGCCATGCTTTCCGCAAAATACCGCACGCCGTCGGTCTTCAGGGCCGAGCCGAAAAACACCGGGAAGATGAGCCGGTCCCTGATGAGTCCTGACAAAGTCCCGGCACCGAACGGGGCGAATGCGGGTCCGGCATTGCCCTCGGCGCCGGCGTTAGCCCCCGTCGCGGCGAGGCCGGCAGTCTCCTCCAGCGTCCCCTCCAGGTACGCCTCCAGCAGGTCCTCGCGGCACGAGGCCACCGCTTCCGCCCACTCTTCCGGATCCCGCTCCGCCGAAAAATCCACACAGTCGCGGCTCAGCTGTCTCTGCAGCATCGTCAATGCCGCCGCGCGGTCCGCATCACGGCGGTCCATCTTATTCACGAACACAAAAACCGGGATCTTATGCCGCTCCAGCAGCTTCCACAGGGTCAGGGTGTGCTCCCGCAGCTCCGCGGTCGCATCAACCACGAGCACACAGGCATCCAGCACCGCCAGCGTGCGCTCGGTCTCTGCGGACAGATCGACATGTCCGGGCGTGTCCAGGAAGGAAAACTCGGTCCCGCCGAACCACAGCACGGTCTGCTTGGAGAAGATCGTGATCCCGCGGTCTTTTTCCTGCGTGTACGTATCCAGGTTTGAACTGCGGCGGTCCACGCTGCCCAGGCTGCGCACAGTCCCGCTCTCAAAGAGCAGTGCTTCGAGCAATGTCGTCTTTCCGGCATCCACGTGCGCCAGGATCCCTGTTACGATGCGTTTCGTCATGAATCTTCCTCCCACTGTGACATTTTACCATGTACAGACACTTTTCGCACCTCGTAGTCGTGCTATATTTGCATTGACATTGGTCTTTATTAGAAATAAAGTAACTATGGCTGATATTTCAAATTTTTTAAGTATCTGAAGGAGACTGAACATGGATAATTTTGAAAAAGTCCGCGACATCATCGTTGAGCAGCTCGAAGTCGACCCCGCATACGTCAAGCCCGAATCCACCTTCCTGGAAGACCTGGGTGCGGATTCGCTGGACGCAGTCGAGCTGGTCATGGCCATCGAAGCCGAATTCGACATCTCGGTGGCGGATGAGGAGCTGGAACAGCTGAAGACCGTACAGGATCTGCTGAACGTGATCGAGGAATACGCCTGACGATCCTGCCTGACCGGTGGAGTGTCATGAAGAAAGAAGAGATCTATGAGCTAATGGACCGTTTCGAGTCCGGCAGCCTTTATTCCATGGAGCTTTCGTGTGAAGAATTCACACTGAAGCTTAAGAAATTTGCTGCGCCCGCTGACGCCGCTCCGACGGCAGGCGCGGCTGTCGCGCGGACTGCTTCGGCAGATGCTGACGCAGCCGGCGGGAATCCGGAAGAGGCCGACGCCTCTGAGTACATCGTCTCTCCGCTGGCCGGAACGTTCTACACGTCTCCGGAGCCCGGCGCAGAGCCCTATGTGACTCCCGGAAGCACCGTAAAGGCCGGCCAGACCCTGTGTCTGGTGGAAGCCATGAAGACCATGAACGAAATCACTGCCCCCTGTGACTGCCTGATCCAGGCAGTCCTGGCCGAGGACGCCGCCGTGGTGTCCTACGGCGAGGCCCTGATCCGTTATACGAAAGCGTGATCGCATGTTTCGACGTGTTCTGATCGCGAACCGCGGAGAGATCGCCCTGCGTATACAGCGTGCCTGCCGCGAACTGGATATTACCCCGGTCATCGTCTGTTCCGAGGCGGACCGTGATTCACTTCCGGTTCAGTTGGCGGAGCACGCTTATTGTATTGGGCCGGCGCAGTCTGCGGAGAGTTATCTGAACACAAAGGCGCTGCTGTCGATCGCCCTCGCGACCGGCTGTCAGGCCGTTCACCCAGGTTACGGTTTTCTGTCGGAGTCACCGGAGTTTGCGGCGGCATGTGAGAAAGCCGGACTGACCTTCATCGGCCCGCCTGCAGATGTCATCCGCGCCATGGGCCGCAAAGCCGCCGCGCGTGAGATGATGAGACAGGCCGGCGTCCCCGTGGTACCCGGTTCGGACGGACCGGTTCCGAATGTCGAGGCCGCGCTCGCGGCGGCGGAACGGATCGGCTGGCCGGTCCTGATCAAAGCCTCCGCCGGCGGCGGCGGACGCGGGATCCGACGCGCGGAAAACGCCGAAGAGCTCCCGGAGCTGTTTGAGGAAGCGAGGGCCGAAGCCCTGTCCTGCTTCGGCGACGGCGAACTGTATATCGAGAAAGCGCTGGAGTCCCCGCGTCACATTGAATTCCAGATTCTGGCAGACACGCACGGTAACATGATCCAGCTGGGGGACCGCGAGTGTTCCGTCCAGCGCAGAAACCAGAAACTGATCGAGGAGGCGCCCTCATTCGCGCTCTCGCCGGAGCTGCGCAGCGTTATGGCGGAGACCGCGTTGACCGCTGCACGCACCGCAGGCTGTGTCAATGCCTGCACCGTCGAATTCCTGACGGACGCCGACGGACATTATTACTTCCTGGAAATGAACACGCGCATCCAGGTCGAACATGCGGTGACAGAGGTCGTCACCGGCATTGACCTGGTCAGGGAACAGATCCGGATCGCACAGGGGCTTCCCTTAAGCTATCGCCAGGATGACATCACATTCCGCGGCCACGCCATCGAATGCCGGATCAATGCCGAGGATCCCATGAACGACTTTCGCCCCTCGCCGGGCACGGTATCATTTCTGCATTTTCCCGGCGGCTGCGGTGTCCGCGTGGACAGCGCGCTGTTTAACGGCTGCGAGATCCCGCCTTTCTATGATTCCCTGATGGCGAAGATCATCTGTTCCGCCCCCACGCGCAAAGACAGCATCCGGCGGATGCGCCGCGCACTGGAGGAACTCGTGATCCTGGGGCCTGCACACACGGCCGACCTGATGCACCAGATCCTGCATCACCCGGATTTTGTGCGCGGCCATTACGACACTGCCTTTTTAGAGAAAAACTTCGGACGTATGCTGGAGCGGGTGCGCGAGCAGGAATCGTAACCTTGCTGTGCGACCCGCGTATGGATAAGGACCGCGGCACGGACCGCGAGACGGAGACTACCTCATGGCTGATCCGAAAAACGCCTTTGAAAAACGGAAGCAGACTCTGCTGAACCTGCGGCAGCTTCGCCGGCCGAACCCGGAGAAACTGAAGACCTGCCCGGCCTGCCAGGCTTCCATTGAAAAGAAAAAGCTGATGAGTTCTTATTACGTGTGCCCGCATTGTGGGCATTACCTGACGCTGGGCGCCAAAAGGCGCATGCGGCTGACCGTGGATAAGGACTCTTTTAAGGAACTCGGAAGCGGGATCGTCTCCACGGATCCGCTCGATTTCCCGGAGTATGGAGAAAAACTGCAGGCGGCCGCAGACCGCACGAAGATCCACGAAGCCGTGCTGACCGGCGTGGGCCGCATCGACGGGATCCACGCCGCCATCGGCATCCTGGACAGCCGCTTCCTAATGGGAAGCATGGGCGTTGCAGTCGGTGACAAGATCGCGCGACTTGTGGAATACGCGGACCGGCATGATCTTCCGCTGATCCTCTTCTCCGCGAGCGGCGGCGCCCGCATGCAGGAGGGCATCCTCTCCCTGATGCAGATGGCAAAGACCGCTGCCTCTATCGAGCGTTTTTCCGAAAACGGCGGACTGTTTATCTCCGTCCTCACGCATCCGACCACCGGCGGCGTGACCGCGAGTTTCGCAAGCCTGGGCGATATCATTTTGGCAGAACCCGGCGCACTGATCGGATTCGCGGGGCCGCGCGTCATTGAACAGACCCTGGGCGAAAAGCTGCCCGAGGGCTTCCAGAGTTCAGAATACATGCTGGAGCACGGTTTTTTAGACGCCATCGTGGAACGGAAAGACCTGAAAAAAACGCTCTCGCAGCTTCTGAAGCTGCACGGCTACCGCACATCCACGCCCACCCGGTCCATTTACGACTTCTTCCCCGGCGGGAATAAAGAAACGGCCGGCAATGCAGCGGCGGACGGAGCCCCGGCGAGCGAAGAGGAAAACCAGGCGGATGCTGATGCGGCGGACGCGGAACCGGAAACACTGGAAGAACTTGCCCCTGATCTGCATGTTCCCCGTCAGATCGATCCCAAACCGGATCTGAAAGGATAACCACTTACCGCCGAAAGGGATATCGACATGCCCGGAAGAAAAGACCCTAAAACAAATACCGCACTCACCCCGGCCGAGCGGGTGGCTCTGGCGCGCCACGCCAACCGTCCCGGAACGGCGGAGTTTATCGATGCGCTGTTTGACGACTTCTTCGAGATGAAAGGCGACCGCCTTTGCGGCGAGGACGGCAGCATCCTGGGCGGCGTGGCCTTGTTCCACGGACGACCCGTGACCGTCATCGGCCACCGGAAAGGCCGGGACCTTGAGGAGCACCTGAAATATCACTTCGGCATGCCCTCTCCGGAAGGCTACCGGAAGGCCGGCCGCCTGATGGAGCAGGCCCAGAAATTCGGCCGTCCCGTGATCACCTTCATCGATACCCCGGGGGCTTATCCCGGAGTGGAGGCGGAAGCGCACGGTCAGGGCGATGCCATTGCCCGCAGTCTGGCGCGCATGAGCCACCTGAAAGTCCCCGTGATCGCAGTCGTGACCGGCGAAGGCGGCAGCGGCGGCGCGCTGGCCCTGGCCATGGGGAATTCTGTGCTGATGCTGGAGAACGCGGTCTACTCCGTTCTCTCGCCGGAAGGTTTTGCCGCCGTGCTCTGGAAGGATGCTTCCCGAAGCGCCGAAGCCAGCGAGGTCATGAAGCTCACTGCTGCGGATCTGCTGGACATGGGCGTGATCGACGAGGTCATCGAGGAGCCTGCCGACGGCGCTCACGCGCACCCGAAGGCAGTTTATAAAAAACTGAATGCTGCCATCAGCCGCCACCTGGAGCTCTACGAAAACATGAACGGTTCCGCTCTTGTCGCGCACCGCTGCAAAAAATTCGCAGCCATGGGAAAGCGCTACCTGAAGAATCTGGATCTGGAACAGGATCTGTGATCCGCAAGCCCCGACACCCATAAAGGAGGACCCAAACATATGGCGCTTGCTTTTCTTTATGCAGGACAAGGCAGTCAGCATGCCGGCATGGGCGCTGACCTGTATGACATTCCGGCATTCCGCGAGGTTTTCGACGCCTGTGCGGACGCCGTGGATTTTGATCTGAAGACGGTTTGTTTCGAAGATCCGGACGGGATCATCGACCGCACCGAGTACACGCAGCCCTGCATGGTCGCATTTGCGGCCGGCATGACACGGCTGTTGGCGGAGCGCGGCATTACCCCGGATCTGGCGGCCGGGCTGAGCCTGGGTGAGTATTCCGCGCTGCAGGCGGCCGGCGTTTTCGAGCCGGTGCAGGCGGTACAGCTGACCGCATTCCGCGGAAAAGCCATGGCGCAGGCTGCGGAAGGTATCGACTGCGGCATGAAAGCAGTGCTCGGGCTGGACCGCGCTCCTCTCCAGAAGATCTGCGCGGAAGTGACTGCTTCGGGATACGGGCATGTTCAAATCTCGAATTATAACTGCCCCGGACAGCTGGTCATCTCGGGCAATGCCGCGGCCGTCGACCGCGCGGCCGACCTCGCGAAAGAAGCCGGCGCCAAACGCTGCATGCCGCTGAAAGTCAGCGGACCGTTCCACACGGAGCTGATGTCCCCCGCGGGTGCAGTGCTTGCGGAACGTTTCCGGGATGAACCTTTCGGTGAGATGCGCGTGCCTGTGCTGTTTAACTGCATCGGCCGGGAGAAACCCGATCACCTTTCCGTCCCGGAGCTGCTGGTTCGTCAGGTGCAGTCCCCTGTCATGATGGAGGACACCATCCATCGCCTCGCGGAGCTCGGCGTTGACACCGTGATCGAGATCGGACCCGGAAAGGCTCTTTCCGGCTTTATCCGGCAGACAGAGCCCGGCATCCGGACCATTGCGGCAGAGACGACTGCGGATCTGGAAAAATTTTCGGAATTGTTGGCGGAATGATCACTGTTGAATGATCATCGCCGAAAGATCATCAGCGAATGATCAACACAGACCGATTGCTGTATGAACGGGAGGAACGTGATGTCATTGCCCGCGAATTCAAATGCCTATGTAAATACTGTCAAGGCCAACGGCTCCGCACCGGAAGCTGCTCCTGCGGAAGCGCGGTTCGGGAAACTGACTGCGCCTGCGGAACCGCAGCAGCCGGAGCTCGACCGCGTTCTGGAAGAGACCATTCTTCGGCTCCGCTCCATCTTCTGCCTGGAGATCCTGCACGGATACCCGGCCGGACTCTCTGACCTCTCCTTTGCGGATACGATCGCGCTGGAGGTGATCCACGCGCTCGACGAACCGACCGTGAATGAATTCGCCCAGTTTATGGGGATCTCCGCACCGAACGCGGCATATAAGATCAACCGTTTGATCGAGAAAGGCTGCCTCGGAAAAAGGCGGTCCGAAGAGGACCGCCGTGAGTATCATTTGATACCGACTCAAAAATATCTGCAGTATCTGGAAGTCTCAAAAGACTTCATCAGCTCGTTCTCCGAGCGGATCCGCGAGCGCTTCACGCCCTCGGACTGTGACCGGCTCGAGGAAGTCCTGCGGATCTTCCGGGACGAGCTCCTGTCGGAATTCCCTGCCAGCTTCGATCATTGACCGACAGTTCAGGCGGCCGGTGTCTCCATGACTGTCTCCGGCTCTTCAGCGGCCGCTTCTACCATAGTATTGTGCTCCTGCAGCCAGGTCAGCACCAGTGTGTACTTATACGTATCCGTCAGATAGGCCCTTCCGGATTCCGCTTCGAACGCCTCAAAGTTCTCATAACCGTACGTCGTGGCGTCCTCGCCCATCTGTTCCTGATAGGCTTCCTCTGTCAGTTCGATATCCTCCGCCAAGCAGATCATATTGGCAACCATAAATGAGCGCACTTCATTTTCCGCCATGGAATGCGCGTACTCGTGCAGGTCATCCTCGGTCGTTCCGAACATCTCCAGAATACCGGCCAGGTCCGTATCATACTGACTCGCAAAGTCCGTGTAATACGCGACGACATTATCATAATAATATGCTTCCGCTTCAGCGACCTCATCTTCCGGAATCGACTCAAACGTGCAGTTATCCAGAACGGCATTCCACAGATTCTCAATGTACTCCGTACGCTGCGAGGAGGACGCCTGATCTTCCAGAGACTCACGCACATAAGCTTCAAAATCTGCCGTCGTCGTATACTCGCCGCCGCTGTACTCGGAAACCAGCTCGTCCGTCCATTCTGGAATCACATCATCGCCCATAATCGCGTTCACCTTGACCTCAAACGTGACGGTCTGTCCGGCCAGATCCGCGCTGTGGTAATCCTCCGGGAACGTGCAGTCCAGGTTATAGGTCTCTCCGACTGTCAGGCCCACCAGCTGTGTGTCAAGATCCTCGATGAACTGTCCGCTGCCGATGGTATACTGATATCCCTGCGCGGCGCCGCCCTCGAAGGGCTCCCCGTTCTGATAGCCTGTAAAATCCATGTCGATGGTGTCGCCCTCGGCAGTCACGCCTTCCTCAATCCGTTCCTGCGTCGTCATGGAGGAAATGACCGTGTCAATCTGTTCCTGTACCTGCGCATCCGTCACCTGAAGGCTGGTCTCAACCGGAATTTCCATACCGGAATATTGTCCCAGTGTCATATATTCACTGTAGTCGCGCGCTTCCAGATCATGATCCTCCATGCTGCTCCCGGTCTCATCTGTGGATCCGGATCCACCGCATGCTGCCAGGGTCAATGCCATCACTGCGGCAATCCCTGCGCAGGCCAGGCGAAATGCTTTACTGGATGTTTTCCCGTAATTGTTACTTGTATGAAATCTCATACTGCTGAATCCTCCTTGGTGTTCAATGCAAATACCCGTGCATTATACAACAAAAATGTGATGAAATGATGAAACGTGCGGATATCGTAATGATTTCTATGAATTTTGATATAAAAAAATCCGGCCGAAACCGACCGGATCAAGGAGCTCCCCGAGTAGGACTCGAACCTACAACCCTTCGGTTAACAGCCGAATGCTCTACCATTGAGCTATCGAGGAATGATAACTACCGCACCCTCAAAACCGCACACAGAAAAGGAAAACTACAAGTTCATCAAGAATTAACGAGATCAAGCCCTCGACCGATTAGTAACAGTCAGCTGCACGCATTACTGCGCTTC
>CAYLPO010000031.1:0-10087 GCA_964385575.1 uncultured Lachnospiraceae bacterium
GCCAGGATTCCTTCCCGACCACGGACGGAAGCAACTTCCGGCTTTCGAACCAGCAGACCATTGAGGTGACCGGCTGGGATAATATGAGAACGACGACAAAATCCGCGTCTGCCTCGGTTCCGTTCCGGCTTCCCATCACGTATACCGTGGTGAAACATTGGGATGACAACAATAACAATGCCGGACGTCGTCCTTCGTCGCTTTACTTCAACAATGCCTACAACGGGCTGACACTGACCGGAGCGAATGCGGTCAGCGGCGATCCCAGCACCTGGAGCAGCACCTACAGCGATAACGGTTTTGACCGTACGAACAATGTTTCGGAGAATTATAACAGCGGGCTCTTCCAGTGGCACATCGTTCCCGGTTCGGAACGGACCGGCACGGATGCGGGAGGAGATTATTTCGAGTATAACGTTTGGCGTTATGTGCAGACGAACCGTACCTATGATCCCGAAACGCATACCTGGTCCTTTACCAATGCATATGAGGAACAGCCCGTTAAAACCTATCGGGTGCCTTTTGCGGTTCCTTATTCCGATGCCAGTTCGTCCAAATCCGCGAACAGCCATACGAATTCGAACCGCATGGCGACGACAGACCGCGCGTTGAATATTCTGCGCCGAGGCGGTGAGACCGTCGTCAGCTACAATGTGTCCGGTTCTGCGCATGTCATGCCTTATACACGTGGTGACGGTATGGACGCCGGCACCATCGACAGCTACGGCCACAGAGAGGTCACTCTGCGGTTGGAGGATAACTACGCGGATGACAATGTCAATAACCTCCTGCGGTTTGACGACCGGCTCACGATGCAGATGGGAGGCGATCTGGAGGATGATGCCGAGATCGCCTGGGTCATCATGACCGCCCCGACCTATTCACGTTACGGCCAGTGGGGATCGGGCGCGCCCATCGGTATTCCTTCCGGATATAACGAGTATTATGGCTGGTCTTACAGCTCGGTGTCCGTGCAGAACGGGCCGGATGAGATCCTGATGGGACTGATAAACGGTGAATGGAAGGAATTTGCCATTCTTCACCGCGCGAACGGTTCGAACACGATCGAAACCATGAACGGCGCGTCCAGCTCGCCGAGTTCGCTGAATAATGAAACCGGCTGGCAGATCAACCTGCCAAACGGCGTTGAACGGGTCTATACACAGCTTACGATTCCGGCTGTGGACGCGGATCACCCTGAGCGTATCGACTACGCGCGGATGAACTATCGGATCGGTGTCCGGCTGTTCGGTTCCGAAACAGTTCGCCAGCGTCTGGAAGCAGTCTTTTCCGAAACCGACTATGGCATGTGCACACTGGACAACTTCAGCCGCTTCCGGGTCTTTGATGATCAGGGCAATGCCGTGTATAACCGGACTTCGGCTGCCAGGGCATACCTGCATGGGCGGAATTACCGCGTAGCAGTCACGCAGGATAAGACTTTTACCGCGACAAATGACGTGGATCTGCGGCAGCTGATCATTCACACCACGGTTACGATGACGCAGCAGTCTAATGTCTTGGAAGCGGATGAGTATTGGGCATCCCGCGCGGATGGTTCCATTCCGTCCACGACGAGCGGTGTATGGTACGATCTGCTTCCTCTCGGTGTCCGTCCGGATCTCAGTACCGTGCAGCTTACGAACGGAAATGACCGGATCGTGGATCGCTATACCATTGAGAACTACGCGAACAGCGGACGTATCATGCTGGTCGTGAGAGCGGAGCTGGAGCCGAATGTTTCTTACACCAGGGCATCGGATCCGAACCCGTATCCGAATGATATTACCTATCCCAGAGAAGGTTACAAGGACGTTCATACATTGACGTTCGACTCTACGTATTCGTGGGATTCCGCACGCCTTTACGGTATCGGACGCAACGTCCGCAATGTCGCGGCCTTTGAGACGGATGACACTGCGCTCGGAAACATTCCCGGATGGTCCGGCGAACCGGATGATCCGACGGCGAATAACAACCAGCGCGCCATGAACGCGGTCGGCGCCGCAAAGGATCTGATGACCGGTCTGGATCCGAACAGGCCTGTGGAAGATAAAGCGAATGCGTTCGTTTATTCGGGCGCGGTCCTGACGACCGGAGTCATCAACTTCTGGGCGCGGACTGAGCTGCGGAAATATGTTACACGCGAAGGCCTGGGAGTCTGGACCACAGGTCGGGCAGACGAAACACAGGTCACGGTTCATGAGGGAGATTATTATACCTACATGCTTTTCGTGAATTCCGCGGAAGGCAGCACGAAGAACATGATCTTCCTGGATACGCTGGAATCTTATATTCCGACGTCGGATGACGGTACTGATTACGGACACGGCCGCTGGCAGGGCGACTTTGACTCCGTGGATCTGTCCACGCTGGAAAGCCTGGGGATCCGGCCGGTCGTGTATTATAACACGGCATCGAATGTGAATCTGGAAGGGTTGAAGAACCTGAGTACGGGAACTGACTCGGGTGCGCTTATCATGCCTGAAGCGGATACCGTTCGCAATTATCTGAATGACAGTGCGAATGGATGGACGACCCAGATGCCGGCGGATCCGTCTACCGTACGTGCCATCGCGGTCGATATCAGTCAGCGTCAGGATGGATCTGATTTTGAACTGGAAGAAGGCGCGGAACTGTACTTCACTGTGCGTATGCGTGCGCGTACTTATGAGACGGTCGGTGACGATACGGATCCTTACAATGCCGATGAGAACCTGAGGCAGGACGAGGTCAACAACGACTACGCATATAACAATGTTTACCTGGGCTGCACGCAGGTTGATGCGATCGGTCAGGAGTCGCACGCTGTAGTCAATTATAACTACACGCGCGTGGGCATTCTGCCTCTTGAGCTGGAGGTGACGAAGGTCTGGAACGATGCCAATAATAATGACGGCGTTCGTCCAAATGCCATCACGGTGTACCTTCTGGCGAACGGTGAGCGGATCCCGGATGCGGATGATCCGACCGGATACCGGAGCATCACACTGAATGAGGCGAACAACTGGAGAGGCGTCTTCCAGCACCTCACGCAGAATGACGAAAACGGAAACCACATCAACTACACGTTTGAAGAGGTGTCTGCAGACAGCGAGCGTTCTCTGGAAGGCTATACGCAGACGGTGAACCGGCGGGATCAGCATGTCACGCTGACGAACCGTTATACGCCGGAGACCATTTCATTCCCCTTCGAGAAGGTCTGGGAGGGAGACGACACCGAGGAAGCGCGTGCATACCGTCCGGAGTCGATCACGGTGCGCCTGTACGCTGACGGCGAGTTTACGGGCCGGACATTGGTCGTGAGACCGGACCGTGCCGGTAACTGGGCAGGAACGTTTACCGACCTGCCCCGGTACACGAACCCGACCGGAAAGAGCGGAGACCAGCAGGAGATCGAGTACACGATCGAAGAGCAGGAAGTCTACCGCTATGTGGACTCTTATGAGCTGGATGCAGATACCGGCGTGACCACCATTACGAACCAGTATTATCCGTTCGGTGATCTGACAGTCAGAAAGCATGTGGAGAATGCCACCCCTGTTTCTGCGGATCAGGCGTTTACCTTTACGCTCTACCTGCAGGATCAGGAAGGAAATGACGTTACCGAACAGTATGCATACAGCATCTATGCGCCTGCGGCCGCCGGAGCCACAGAACCTACTGTGATCTCCAGCGGAACCATCGGAAACGGTGACAGCTTCGAGCTTCATGACGGGGAATACCTGACGGTGAAGGATATTCCTTCGGAGACGACTTATCGAGTCGTTGAGGAGGCGGCTCCGGGCTTCACGCTGACCTCCAGCCCGGGTTCCGCCGGCAGCATTCGCGCCGGCGCGGAACGGACCGCGGAGTTTACGAACCGGTATGCGGCAGCAGGGACGCAGAGTGTATCCATCTATAAGACATTGACCGGACGCACCATGACCAGATACCAGTTCCGGTTTGAGATGCTGGATGTGACGTCCCTGATGCGTGATGTCATAGACGGAAGCGTTGCGCCGGCGGACGTGGATCTGGCGAATGCGGAGACCCTTCCGGGTGCTTCTGCGGATTCGAACGGCATTGCCACGTTTGCGGACCTTACTTATACCGAAGCAGATCACGATCAGGACTTCTATTATCTGCTTCGTGAGGAGAACAGAGGCCGTCCCGGCTATAAGTACGATCCTTCGATCTATATCGTGAAGGTGCACGTCATGGATAACGGTGACGGAACCATGACCTGCACGCCGACCTACTATAAGGTCAATAAGAACGAGCCGGCAAACCAGCAGGCCTGGACGGAGATCGCGGATCCCGCGGATCATGATACCGGAGTAGTGTTCCGGAACGAATACCATGCGACCGGAAACATTACGCTGCGGGCGTGGAAGCAGCTGGATGGCGGGGAACTGTCGGATTACAATCAGTTTGCGTTCGCGCTTTATCGCATGGATAATGATCCGAATTCCAGGACTTACGGTCAGGTCCTCGTAATGATCGGTGATCCGCCGGCATCAAGTGATCATGAGACAGGCACGATCACTTTTGATACGCTGCGGTATACTGAGGCAGATGTCGGAAAGACATTCTTCTACATTATCGAAGAACTGCCTCCGAATGACCCCTCATATTATCCCGGAGTGGTATTCGATGAGAATCCGCTCAGAGGTATTGAAGTTTCTGTGGAGGATAATGGAAACGGAACACTCGCCGTAACACAGAAGAGCGTTACGATCGTGATCACGACGAACGATGACGGTGAACCGATCTTCACCCGTGGCGAGTATACGGAAGAGCTGCCTTTGTTCGTGAACCATCTTGATCCCGGCCGTCTTACGATCACGAAACGGATCGACTGGGACGGACACGCAGCAGGATCGGATCCGGAGTTCACTTTCCGACTGACCCTGGTCGATGACGGCGAACACGCTATCCCACAGACGCTGACTGTTATCAGACCCGGTGAAACGGCTCAGGTCGAACTGGGAGAGGATGACGGTTATGTGAATGGCATCTATACGTTTACGCTGCACGGCGATGAGACGCTGACTGTATTGGATCTTCCGGCCGGTATGGCATATCAGGTGCAGGAAGAGACTCCTTCCCGCTTGACGCTGACTACAGAGACTGCAGCCGGCACGATTACTCCTTATGTAGAATGTGATGCAAACCACGGTGCGGTGGCGGCTACCTTTACGAATAAGTATGAACCCGGAGTGGCGACCGTGAACCTTGTGGCTTCAAAGTTGATGGATGGTAGGCCCGCTCCAGTGGTGCGTGATTCGCATACCGGTAAGAGCCACGGAGAATTTGTCTTTGAACTCTACGAGTATGACAGTGAGACTGGTACGTACAGTGATCAGCCTGTCGGAACAACGGTGAATCAGGCCGGAGGTTATATCTCCTTTAACATGAGATATGAGCTCCCGGACGGCGCGGCTGACGGCGATTATACCTATACCTATGCCCTGCGTGAAGTACAGGGACTGGCAGCGTGGATCGCAGAAGACGGAACGATCCACTATGTCGATGCGGATTCCGACAGGATGCGTACCGTGATCTTTGATGAGAGCGAGTATCTGATTAACGTTACTGTTACGAAGACTACGGTTGACGGAAACATCACGTTGACAGCTTCAGTTGAATATCCGAACGCGACAGAGGAGAATCCGAACGGGACACCTCCTCAGTTCCGCAATGCCACAAGACCTGGCTCACTGCAGATCACGAAAATCGGCGAGGGATTGACAGAAGCGCTTACGGATGCCGATGGAAATGTGGGACCGCTGTTCACTTTCCGCGTGCGGTTCTCGAATGACGCCGGCATGCCCCTGACGCCGGATGATGTGCGCTACTACACGGAGTCGGTTCAGAATAGCGACACGTCTTACGTGGCGCCTGAGACGAGACCTGCGGTTCCGGCACAGCCTGAGAATGCAGAGCCGGCAGCGAACGCTCCTGCAGCAGCCCCGGCCGCTCCCGGGCTGATGTTGGCTGCTGCCGAGGCGGCCGAGGCTTCTGAGCCGACTCCGGGCAGAGCTGTACCGGAAGCGACGGAAACGATCGCTGAAGAAGAGCAGGGGAATGAAACGGCTCAGGTTACGCCGCCGAGGAGGCTTCTGGCTGCGGCGGCCGGAGCGCCTGTACTCAGAGCGGCCGGCGATCCTGCAACGGTAACTGCATGCGGTTATCTGCGTGAGGGATATAATACCAGCTATAGCAGCAGTAACAGATACGCTGCTACGGGATCTGTAACAGTTGGGGCCACGCCTGCGCCTGTGTCCTGGAGCCATTCTGTCAAATGGACACTTTATAGTGATGGAACGTTGGTAATTGAACCGGAAAACGGTGTGAGCGGCCAATTCTGGGGATCAACTGACGAGTCTAGGTATACCTATAATTATAATTATGATGTTTGGCCGTGGTATTCTTATCGCAATGACATCAGGTCAATCATCGTAAAAGATAAGGTTACCGTTACCCGTGGCATCGTAGCAATGCTCTACAGATACACTAATCTGGAGTCGGCAGATCTCAGCGGACTGTATTCAACCAATTCCACATATTGTGCCTGTAACTGTTTTACTTCGTGTAGTAAGCTCAAGTTTCTTGATATGAGACACTTCAAGATTACTGAGGACATGGGAAGAAGACATAGTTACATTTATCTTAACGACCTTAATACTTGCAATAATTTGCAAATGGTTGTTTATAGTTCTGATTATCAGGTTAAGAGTAATGTTAGCTCGAGTTTGACCGGTTGGAGAAACCTGGATACTGGCGCTACATCCAATAATTTGAACAATACAAAAGGAGATGCGTTGGCCGGAACCTGGGTTCGCGGCAACTATACGGCGAACTTTACACTGGCATTTGATGGAAATGGCGAATACGGCAGTATGGATCCCATGACTTGCTCCATCACCGCTCCGGTGACGCTTCCGGGAAATGAAGGCTTTACCAGTGACATGAGGTTCGCCGGATGGGCATACAGGCCGGACGCTCCCGGCCCTGATTTCCTGGCCGGGCAGACGGTAACGCATATTAACGGTGCGATGCCGAACAGTACTGTCACGCTTTATGCAATCTGGGCCGGCGCGGATGATTTCTTCATTCACTACAATGAGAATGACGGTCTCTGCAATATCAGTACGCAGATCGCGCATGGATTAAACGATAACGTGACTTTGCCGACAGCCACACACCCGCATTATGCATTCCTGGGATGGAATACGAAACAGGACGGGAGCGGATTCTGGTTCGCAAACACGTTCACCGGCGCTTACTATGAAGAACAGACCGGAACTATTGTGAAACCTGGTGACACAGTGGAGCTTTACGCTCAGTACGCGGATCCTGCCAATTATGCTCGGGTGATTGTGGAACATTATTACCAGATCGCCGGCAGTGATTCGTTCTCGGCGACCCCGTATGAGACGGATTATCTGGGAACCTATCGGATCGGTACTTCGGTGGAAGCGCCCGGACCTAAGGCATTCCCGGGCTTCTTCCCGCCCGAGACATGCACCGTGGTTACCAGTTCAGGTACGGTACAGCACACGACCGTCACGCCGACCGTGAACGTGGTGAGAGGCGGCGTCACGATCCGCTACTACTACACGCGTACGCAATACACGCTGGCATTTGAAGGAAACTTCGGCGAAGCAGGCGGTGACGGGACCATGGCATCCATGACTATGTACGGCGGCGTATCGACGAAACTCCCGGTGAACCGTTTCACCAGATCCGACGGAGCGCTCTTCGTGGGTTGGAACACGGAGCCGGATGGAAGCGGAACGAGTTACGGCGATGGTCAGAATGTGAACTCGATCGCCGGAAACGGAGAGACCCTGACGCTTTATGCGCAGTGGTTTGATCTGGGCAGTGCGGCTGAAGCAGAGCCCACGAACGGAGAATATATTGTTCAGTGCCGCGCAAACGAGAGGATCATCTTCCCGTCATTGCCCGCAGGTACCAGATATGAGATTACGGAAGTGGAGCTTCCTGCCGGGTGGACACTTTCGGAGATTACGGACGGAAACAAGAGAGATGGCGATAATGCATTCGGAACGGATGCGGTCGGTACGATCAATTCCGCTGAGCGTACGCTGGTCTCCGCTAAGAACACCTATCAGGCCGTAGGCTACGCCGACATCGTGGCGCATAAAGCATTGCCCGGTGAGACCGTAAATGAAGGCCAGTTCACGTTCGAATTGATTGACGATGCCACCGGACAGGTCATCCAGACTGCGGCGAACAGCCCCATGGACGCGCAGGAGACGACCTCCGATGACGACGGGAACCCCGTTCAGAATGTGAACATGGGTACCGCGCCGGTGCTCTTTGACTCGATCCGGTATGATCACCAGGGCGTGTACCACTACACGATCCGTGAAGTCGCCGGGACGGACAGCACGATCCGCTATGACGGTCATGCTGAGCACGTTACGGTCTATGTGACCGATGACGGAAACGGCAGGCTGAACGCGCAGGTGCTCTACGACGAGAGTGGCGCGAACTTCGTGAACCGGATGAGTGACGGCTGTCTGCGGGTCTCGAAGACCCTGCGCAATGCCACGGAGCAGGCGGCTCAGCAAAGCTTCAGTTTCACGCTGTACCTGAATGACAGCCAGGGGAATGTGATCACCGAATCCTATCCTGTGACGATCTATGACAGCGATGGCAATGTTGTGCCGCAGGATCAGCCGTTGACTGTTGCAAACGGCGGCTCGGTCAGCATTCGCGGCGGACAGAGCTTCGTGGTGGAAGGCTTGCCTCATAAGAGCACGTATGTCGTGGTGGAGAACCCTACGGACGGTTATGAACTGGTGAGCTCGACCGGAACACGCGGCGAGATCACTGCAGGCAGTCTGAGCGATGCGGCTGAAGCATCCTTCGTGAATGCCTACACCGTAGAAGGTGAAGCTGTGGCAGTTATCGAAGCCGTGAAGGTGTTTGACCACGGAACCATTGGCGCGGAGCAGTTCCCGTTCCGCCTGCTGGACGGACAGGGAGAGGAGATCGAGACGGTCTATGCCGATGAGGACGGGCATGTGGAATTCAGCGGACTGCACTTCTCGCTGGAGGACGACGGAAAGCGGTTCACGTACTACATTGAAGAGGTCGTCCCGGAGGAAGCTGACCGGGATCCGCACATTGTCTATGACGAACATCAGGAGCGCGTTTCCGTGATTGTTACGGACAACGGTGACGGAACCATGACCGCGGAAGTCGAATACAGCGGAACCACACCGGAAGAGCAGGCGCAGCCGTGCGTATTCACGAATGAATACCATCCGGAGCCGACGGATGTCACGATCCCGGTCGTGAAGAAGGTGACGGGCAATCCGCCTTCGAACGAGACGTTCTCGTTCCGTCTGGAACCTGTGACGGAAGGCGCACCGATGCCGGAAAATGACACGGTGACGATCACCGGCGCGGGCCGCGCGAGCTTCAGCCCGATCACATTCCTTTACGGAGGCGTGTATGAGTATACGCTGACGGAGATGGGAGGCAATGCGACCGGATACACGTACGACACCGCACCGCGGACGATCACGGTCACGGTGACGGACACGAACGGAGTGCTTTCCGCAGCCTGGCAGTCGGATGATCAGACGGTATCCGCGGTCGAGTTTACGAATACGTACACGCCGCCTGAGGAACCCACGGAGCCTGAAACTCCTCCGACGGAACCGGAGACCCCTCCGACAGAGCCGGAGACTCCGCCCGTAACTCCTCCGACGCCGGATACGCCTCCGACACCGGCGGCGCCCCCTGCACCGCAGAGGACCACGGTGATCACGGATGATCGAGTGCCGCTGGCATTGCCCGGAGGCCCGAAGCAGAGACCGTTCCGGACCGATAAGAGGCTGGAAACCATCGAAGACGGAGAGGTGCCTCTGGCATTGCCCGAGACCGGAGATATGAGCGGCCTCTGGATGTGGTTGTCGGCATTTGGCGGCAGCGGAGCGGCGATGGTTGGAGCGGCTGTAAAGCGCAAGAAGAAAAAAGAGAAGTAAAAGTCTAAACAGACGTCTAAGATGAAAAAAAGATGCGGTGGACTACCCCTTTGGACACTCCTTTTTCTCCATCAGGTCAC